>JAISAF010000040.1 GCA_031266855.1 Spirochaetales bacterium | reverse complement strand
ATGCAATTCCTGCGGGCTTTCCGCTACAATCCCTCGCGCGCGCACCAGCGGCAGCCTCTGGAATTGCCGTTCGGCAATTCCAGAGGCGCATAATTGCCGCCCGGCAATTATGCGCTATAACCCGGCGGAAATAAATTGCGGGCGGCAGCTCAGAATAAGCCCACGATTTTGCCGAACGCAAAATCGTGGGCACATAATTAAAATTGATAAACCCCCGGCTTTGCCGGGGTGACTATAAAAGTTTGACATTTCCGGGAGTATAAATCATGCTTTTCTATCAGTGAACTGTTCAAAGTTCAATAGGCAGGAGGCATGAGTGAACGCCCCTGGCAGACTAACCCAGAGTGTATGAGATTGCAAGTACCACATAGTATGGATACCGAGATGCAGGAAACAACTTTACGGGGAGACGAACAGGCTGTCAGGAAGTATATCCGGAAACAGGAAGCCGGAGACAAACGGCTGGAACAACTGGAAATGTTCAAAGAGAACTGACAAAGACAGCCGCCTTTAGGCGGCTCATGAACCAACCGCTTTGAGCGGTTCACAAAAACATGCCGCCGGTTTTACCGGCGGTAGTTGACTGCCTTTGGCAATTATGCGCCCCGGAAATTGCCGCCGGCAATTTCCGGGCCTGTTTCTGAGCTGCCGCTCGGCAGCCGGAACCGGGAAAGGCCAGGCCGAAGACGGCGGATACACGGATAGCTGTAATGTAACGGTGACGGACTACGGCATAAGTTCGAGCCAGCTGGGAACCTGCACATTCCCGGCGGACTATTGTGGATTACGGGTCCCAGACCGTTCAAAGCGTAACGGTGAGCGGCGTCAACGGCATTTCCGCAAACTTTACGGTGAACTTCCCGTTGCTTCCCGCGGATATAATGAAATCTGGTCCCGGTGGAACGGTAAGCGTGGATACGGATTTTCGTGTGGTGTGTTGAAGTTCCGCAAAAATCAGGACCTTCCGGGTAGACCAGATAAACGCACGGTAAAGCCGTGTGTCTGTAGTTAAGGTAACACGGCCTGGCATCTAAAAAACCTGCTGCCTGAAATATAGATGGACCGCCTTTAGGCGGCTCCCACGCCGGGCAAAGTAGAATAATTTCCTGCTCTTTAGGTCTTTTTTTGACTTCTCCGGATTTGTGGTTCATTTTCTTCGGATTTGTGCGGTTTGCGGGATGTGTATTTTATATTCGGGAAGGGTAAAAAAAAGGCGGCCTTGCGGCCGCCATACTCCCCCGGAGGAGAGTTTATCCCACTGTTAGGAACAGTCTGCCGACTATCCAGAAATCCCGAAAAACTTTTCCAGTTTTAGGATTTTCCGTTCCGGGCGGTAACAGCCGCCGGAATGTTTTTCAAGATTCCTTACATAAAATATCGGTTGAGCGGCGGGGAACTTTACATCTAAAAAGGAAGCCCCCGCAACGTTAATAAAGCTACCGTATCACAAAACAAAATTTAAATCAAGTAGCCGCGGGCTGAAAGTGAGGTGGTGGCAGATGGTTGGTGATAAAGACGTGCACAGCGTGTTACGCATTGTGCGTGGTGACAGAGCACGCAATTTTGTTCGGCCCTTGACCTGTTTACGCTAGGGGTTTTTTAGGGCCTCTTGCCCAGAAGGCCTTATCGGAAAAACACGCTCCCGCGTGCGTTCACTTGGGCATCGACAAAATTGCGACCGCCTGGTTGTGCGCAGCTAATTGTCACGGCAATTCCGGGAACTGGTTCTGAGCCGCCGCTCACAGCAATTTTTTCCCTTTAGAATTTGAAATCACAAGTTGAAAGTTTTTAGAGTTTCCCTTCTAGGCAATTTGCGAAGCAAATTGCCGTCGCCGGGTTATACGCAATCAATTGCCTTTTGGCAATTGATTGCGTGGCCTTATTCTGAGTTGCCGCCGCGCGAGGGGCTGGTCGTGAATTTGCAGAATGCAAATTCGCGTACCCGGTTACAGGCTGCCGGGCTGGCCCGCGTTTACGGTCCGTGTTAGCCGCTGGTGCGGCGCGAGGGATTGGAGCGGAAAGCCCGCAGGATTTGCATTGGCAAATCCGAGGACTTGGAGCGGAAAGCCCGGTTTTTTTGCCCGGCCGCGGGCAAAAAAACGCGCCCAAATTCTTCTGGAATTTATTTCGGTTATTCTGTGCCGCGGGGGGTGTTACTATCATGAAATCTGTTTTTTCGTTATACTGCGTCTATGTGTGTTGTGAGAAAAAAGTATGGGCTGATGGCTGTGTGTGCCGCGGCTCTGCTGGTTGTTTTGGCGGGCTGTGCGGCTCAGGCTGGGACATCCGGGGGCGGGGCGGCGGAGATTCTTCCAGAGGAGGAGGAGTTGTATACGGGGGTCGCGTATTCTTTGTCGATGGGCGATCCTATGCGGGCGATAGAGGCGCTTGAGGAGGCGCGCAGGCGTAATCCTGATTCTTTGGAGACGAAGCAGCTTCTTGTGGATGTTCTTCTTATTGCGGGGGAACTGGATGAGGCGCTTTTGTATGTGAATGAGATTCTTTTGGAAGATGCGGATAATCAGGATGCTTTGTATTCCCTGGCGCTTATTGAGTCGGCGCGTGGCCGGGTGGGGGAGGAGCGGGAGGTTTTGGGGCGTATTCTTGAGTTGAATCCCGCGAGTGACAGGGCGCGGGCCGCTATGGGGGAGATTCTTTTGCGTGAGAAAAAATATGCTGAGGCGGATGAATTTTTTTCTGAAAGTTTGAGCGAGAATCCGCAGAACCTTGTAGCTCTTATGGGCAAGGGGAATGCTCATTTGTTTCGTGGTAACGCGAAGGAGGCGGCGGAAGTTCTGACGCGGGTGATTGAGATTCAGCCTGATTATCCTTTTGCTTATACGGATCGTGGCAGGGCTTACGCGGATCAGGGTGATATTATGGAGGCGGACGCGGATATAACAAAGGCTATTGAGCTTATTCCTGATTATGCCTGGAATTATTATGACAGGGGCAAGCTGCGGGCGCAGTCGGGTAGTACGGTGGCGGCGCTTGAGGATTTGAATACGGCGCTTGAGATGGATCCTTCTATAAGTCTTGCTTATTTTTACCGTGCGCGTATTTACGATGGTATGGACAGGGTGGATGAGGCTTATGCGGATTACAGGCAGGCGCAGAGCATGAATCCGAAGTACGCTTATATCAATTTGCCGCTGGCGGTTCTTGAGTATAAGCGGGAAAACTGGGCACAGGCTGCTTCGTATTTTATTAAGGCGGCGGATGCGCAAAGGGAGGACTACGGCTGTCATCTTCTGGCGGCTTTGTGTTACAAAAAGGCTGGGGATCAGAAGAAGGCGTCTGACTATCTTGCGAAGATTATGGGTTTACTGCCCCGTGAGAGTCTTTTCTATCATGTAGCGCGTTACTATATGCAGCCTTCTTCCGATCTTTTTGTTATTCAGCAGGTGCAGGCGGAAAAGGACAAAATTCTGCGTTCCCGTATGCTTTTCTATATAGCGGCGCAGTATGAGTTGCAAAACAGGATACCGGCGGCTAGGAGGTATTTCATGGAAGCTTCCGGGGAGGGGGATGGAGCCAGCGTTTATACCGAGGGCAGGCTTGCCGCATGGGATTTGAAGAGACTTGAGGGGAAGTAAAAAAGGGAATGATACGGAAATGCCGGTGAAGCGTTTTCAGGATCTTTTGGGGGTTCTGGATAAAGATAAGCCTGTTATTATTCAGGCGCATGATTATCCCGACCATGACGCGATTGCTTCGGGTTTTTCCCTGTTGCATCTTTTGCGTAAATTCGGGTTTTCCTGCGAGTTCTGCTATGGCGGGGAGATGCAGGGTTTCAGTGTCGCGGGTGTTGCCAGGGAGCTTTTGATTCCTGTTGTGCCGGCTTCTTCCCTGAATATACCGGAACAGGCTCAGATAATTCTGGTGGACGGGATTGCAGGGAACATGAATGTTACAAATCTTTTGAATCGTCCTCTTACTGGAATTATCGATCATCATCAGCCGCCTGCCTGTGTTCCTGAATGTCCTTTTGTTGACATCCGGCCTTCTTTTGGTTCCTGTTCGACTATCATCTACCAGTATTACCTTGAAACTATGACGGAGCCGCCGCGCGATGTGGCGACGGCTCTTTTGACTGGGATTATGATGGATACGGCGCAGATGACGCGGGGCGTGGACGCGGCTGACCTGGCGGCTTTTTCGGGTTTATTTTTCAAAAGCGACTGGGAAGAATCGGCTTACATTCTGCGTAATAGTTTTTCTGTTCAGGATATTCCGGTTCTCCGGTATGCCTTTGATCATTACTATACTCAGGGCCAGGTGTGCTTTGTTGAACTGGAGTCTGCGCGGGTGGGCGCGGCTGGCGGCGGGTCTGATGATGGGGCTATCGGGGCCGGTGTGAAAAGTCCTATCAGGCCGGAACTTCTGGGGCTGATTTCCGATTATTTTCTGCGTATGACGGAGATTCATTTTGTCGTTACGGTGGAGACCGGGAGTGAGGTGTGCAGGCTGTCCCTTCGCAGCGAGAATCCGCGGCTGCCTGCTGATCTTGTTATAAAGAGAGCTTTGCAGGGTATCGGCTCCGGCGGCGGGCATTCCCACATGAGCGGGGGAACGATGCCCGCGGGGCTGAATCCCGGAAGCGGGGAACTACGGAAAAAATTTCTAGATGTCATTGACGGCTTTTTGAAACAGCAATACAACAAGGAAGAATTATGAGTGAGATTATGAGCGGGAATATTACCCGCCTTGAGCTGGGCGACAGGGAATTTATTCTTCTCGGAACGGCCCATGTGTCGCGCGGGAGCGTTGAGGAGGTTGGGCGTATCATTACGGAAGAGAGGCCGGATCGGGTTTGTGTGGAAATCGATAATTCCCGTTACGCGTCCATGACAAAGAAGCAGGACTGGTCCTCCCTGAATATATACCAGGTTATAAAACAGAAGAAGGGGTTTCTTCTTTTGGGGAACCTCGTCCTGGCTTCGTTCCAAAGAAGGCTTGGCATGGATCTTGGCGTCAAGCCGGGTGAGGAAATGCTGAAGGCGGTGGAAACCTCTCAGGCTTTGGACATTCCCGTTTCGTTTTCCGACAGGGAAATCCAGATAACCCTCCGCCGGGCCTGGGCGAAAACCGGGTTGTGGGGAAAAAGCAAACTCCTTTCGGCCATGCTTGCGTCGGTATTTACCAGGGAAAAACTTTCTCCAGAGGAAATTGAGGAATTGAAAAAAAAGAGCGAGCTTGAGGGTATGATGGACGAGCTTGCGGGGTATCTGCCTTCGGTCAAGGAAGTTCTGATAGACGAGCGGGACACGTTCCTGGCCGCGAATATTTTCAGGAGCAGCGGGAAACGCGTTCTTGCTGTTGCCGGCGCGGGGCACATACCGGGGATCATCCGCCGCCTTACGGAAATGCACGAAAGCGGCCGCCTGATTGACACAGCGGAAATCCAGACGGTTCCGCGCGGCGGTTTTCTGGCGAAGGCCCTGGGCTGGCTTGTTCCCGCGGCTATTGCCGCGCTTATTATCTGGGGTTTTTTTAGTGTAGGCAAAGGCCGCGGTATCGAAATGCTGTGGATATGGCTTGCGGCTAACGGAGGGCTTGCGGCACTCGGTTCCCTTCTCGCCCTGGCCCATCCCCTGACAATACTCGCTTCGGTTGTGGCGGCGCCCATCGCGACCTTAAATCCGGCAATCGGAGTGGGAATGCTTACCGGGCTTCTTGAGGCGTACCTGCGCAAACCGCGGGTAGAGGATTTTGAAAATCTGCATACCGACATCGCGAGCATAAAAGGCTTTTTCCGCAACCGCTTTACCCATGTGCTACTGGTATTCCTTTTTTCCAGTCTTGGCGGTATGGCCGGCAACTTCATCGCGCTGCCGTATCTTACCGTGATGGCAGGAAAATAGCGGCGTGTTAGGCGTAATGTGCCGGGCGCCTTTCCGGCGCAAAGCGCCGGAAACCGGGCTTTCCGCTCCAAGTCCTCGGATTTGCCCAGGATGCATGGGCGAGCAGCGATTTTGCGAAAGCAAAATCGCGATCAGCCAATGCAAATCCTGTGGGCTTTCCGCTGCAATCCCTGGCGCGCGCCCAGCGCCTAACACATGCCTTCTAAATCAAAATTCTAACCGCAAAGTCGAAGAAGTTTTCCTTTCTTTGCTTCTTCGCCCTTGCCAGTCTTCGGCTTCGTGGTGAATTCTTTCTTCATTTTTTAGAATATTACCTTGACATTTTCCCGAAACTGTGTTTTACTTTCCGGCAGGTAACACGAAATGGTTATTTCCGGTTTTTTTAAAAACTTAATTTAAATTGCGCATAACCCGCGCGTAAGTCCCGGTCATATAAGCATTTACCCCCCCCCCCCCCCCCCCCCATATTATATACACACGCACTTATAAATAAAAATCAAAAAGACACGTCTCTTCTTTTTTTCAGGAATTTTTTCTCCGCGCGTTTATATTCTTCCAAACATTTACGCTTTCCCCTGTATTGTACGCGCCGTTTTGTAAACGGCCCGTAAAAGTTTTTCGTTTTATTTTCTTTTCAGGAAAAAAATTACGCTTTGTCTCAATAAAAAAGGCATACCGTTGGTATGCCGGGGCGGAGCTTTTTAAAAAGAATATGCGCGGCCCTGTAGTTTTTTTTAGGATTTGGGCCGCCTGATTTAAGGAGTTATGTGAAATGAAAAAAAATTATACGATGGTTTTTGCCGTTATCGCGGCATTGATAGCGTTATGCGCTTTCTGGGGCTGTAGTTCCAGTGATGACGACGATGACGGCCCGGCCTCAGCCGGTCTGGGAGATAAGGAGATAACGCTGGCAACGGGAGAGCAGGTATACAACGATGACGGCAGCGAGTACAAGCCCGGCTCGGTACAAACAGTACGGACACTTTCCGGTCAGACCGGCAGCAGCTATGCGGCTCTGTCTCTCGGCAGTATCGACACAGACGGAAAGCTTACCCTGAAACTGCCTGTCTTTACTTACTGGGGTGAGCTTGGGGGCGGATCATTTGATCCGGGGCTTACAGTAAATCCTTCTGATGTAAAGTCTGTTGATGTGAGGGAGTTTACTGTCAGCAGTAGCGGATTGAGGTT
>JAISAF010000006.1 GCA_031266855.1 Spirochaetales bacterium | reverse complement strand
CCCCAACGGGGAATGGCGTGAACATCCCTATTTTCACGTTGACAGGCATTAGAGCCTGTTCAATATCCGGGAAAACCCTGGGTGCGGCAGCACTTAAAGGAATTCTTACCGCGAAGTCGAAAAAGTCGAAGAAGTTCCGGTACAAAGCCGCAAGCGTGGACGCTTGCTTCTAACCCGGCGCAGGCAGAGCCTGCGCCGGGCGGGGCTGGTCGCACAAATGTTAATGCCGTCACATTTGTGCGGGCTTGCTTTTACTGTGTTATGTTAGCCGCTACGCGGAGGGGCGTGATGTTAGCGCCAGAGAATAGATTACGAAATGACGGAGAATAGACGGGAATTTCGGGGAATTCCCGGGATTTAGCGGGAAGGCAATCGCAAGGCAGTTTACACAGTGTGTAATAAAAAAGGCCGCCGGAAAACAGAAAAAACAGCGTATCCAGGGTCCGCTGCCGAAGTAATTTGCACGGAAAACCGGAGGCCTCACAAAATTAAATAACAGACTTTTATATAAGCGCAACCATTCCCGTATGCCAGTATTAATACATGAAAATCAACTGGCAAAACCTGTTTCAAAACGAAGAGCAGCAATTCCTCGGGATGACCGAACCGGAGAGGTACCAGTATTTCCTCCTTCTTCAGGCCGGAAGCCCCTACGGGTGGGGAAAAGAAAATCCCGAATCTTCCGACTGCTCAGGGGCTGTCTGTATGGCCCTCGCGGCGGCTACGGGTTTTTTCATCCGTACAACCGCGGATGAGCTATTCAGGAAAATTTATACAGTCAAAAATCCTCCGGCCGGTACAATCCAGGCGGCGTTCTGGATTACCCCGGATTCCCGGCAGCACGGCGGCCGCGCGGTACCCGCCGGTACGGCAACGCATGTCGCCGGAATCGTCGGACGCGGAAATGCCGTACTCAGCCCGGAAGAACCGAAAGCTCTCGTTTCAACTGTGCCGGCGGTTCCCGCCGCGGGAAGGATTGTGGAAATCCGCGGACTGGACAGGGCAGCGCTGGAACAGGCAGCAAAAGACAATTACAGCTTTGATCCGGAATTTTGGAAGTATTTCCAAAAATAATTTTAACTCTAAGGAGTAAAAAAATGGAAAATATTTTAAATCTGTTCCCGTTTTTCATTACCCTCGCGGTTGCGCTGGTGGTGATCTTTACGGAACTGGTCAAAAAACTCGACAAAAAGGACCGGCTGAAAGGTTACCGGGTATATGTGCCGATTGTATTTTCAGCCGGGGCCGCGTTTTTACTGCGGCGGGGGAATTTTTTTGTATCCGAACAGGTCTGGTTCTGGTGGGTTGTGATTTTTGGCTTTTCCGTATTTTTTTACGAAACAATTTTGAAGAAAATACAGGCTGCATTCGGACATGGATAATCTGCCGCTGAACATTTTTGTAGGAATACTGGCCGCCATAGTGGGCGGCCTGATATGGAAAACATCCGGCGCGGGCAACACGGCGCGGGTTATAAAAAAAGCCGGGGAAACACGGGAGGGCATAAAAAATGAAATCAAAAATACTCCTGCCGCTGCTCTTGTTGATGCTGATCCTGCCGCAGATGGGTTACGCGCAGCAGCCGGCGGAATCAAATGCCGGGCCAGACAACGATTACGGGATAGAATCAGAAAAATTATATCCCGGGTGGCTGGTTCTGGAAATGCTGGCGGCGGCGGAAAGCGAACTTGAAGAGGCGGCAGACGAGGCATACGCGGAAGGCTACAAAGCCGCCTCGCTGCGCTACGCGCCGGAAGAGGGTTACTGGAAAAGTATTGCTGAAAGCGCCGTGCGGGAAAATTCCGTCTTTCCCGACAGGATTATCTCCGGGCTGTGCGGCTTCGCTTTAGGCGGTATCGCTATGGGGATATACAATTTTGCCCGGCACTAATTATGGTTATACAAACTGTCCGGTTTTAGAAAGGCAGAATAGAAGCCATGCGTGAGGTTTTATGGAAATAGCAAAATTTATTCTTACGGCGGTAGGAACATTTATTTCAGTTCTGGTACTCTCTTTTACTGTTTTTCAGTACTGGAGAAAAAAACAGGATGAGAAGTTTAATGTGCTGAAAGGATCCTTAAAAGAAGAGGTACAGGGGGAACGGGACGCCCGGAAGGAATCCCTTGAGCGGCTGGGGAAGCGGATAGAAAACCTTGAAAACAGCGTGATGCAGGACCTCCAGCGCCGCATGAGCACTATTGAAGGAGAGCTGAAGGGGATGAGGAATATCCTTGAAAAAATTCAGGGCTGGTTTGTTGATAATACCCCCACCGGCGGAGGGTGCCGTGGATAATATTTTTCTGCCTAATCAGCGTATTGTTATACTCCAGGGGCTTGAACATGCCGCCGGGCATGAACTGTCAAACGAAATGCTTCAACGTCTTCTGAGGGAATACGGTCACGCCCGCGGCATCGCCGATGTGAACGAACAAATCAACTGGCTGGAGAAGCGCGGTTTTGTCCGGGCAAAAAGGCTTGAAGAATCCGGGCTTGTTATCGTCAGGGCGCTGCGGCCCGGCGTAGAGGCTGCCCGGGGGCTTATTCGCGCGGAGGGAATTGATCCCCCTCTGGAGGATTAGCGCGTGGGGCAGAAAAGCAGCGTTGACCGGCTGGCTCCGGAACTGCGGGGAAAACTTATTGAGCTTTTGCAGAACCCGGCGGTAACCCAGCTTGAAGTCGTTGGGATGATTAACGGCGAAGCGGGAAAACAGGTCATCAGCAAAAGTTCGGTAAACCGCTACAAGCAAAAGCTGGACAGGTTTGCCGAAAAAACGCGGGAAGCCCGGGAAGTGGCCGACTCCTATATCGAGAAGTACGGCGCGGACAGCCGGAACAAACTCGGCAAGGTCGCCAATGAATATATCCGCCTTATGGTGTTTGACCTTATAACGGAACTTGAGGAAGTAAAGGAGTCGGGCGGGGATATAAAGCCGGAAGTCATAACGGATATCATCTACAAGGTGTCGCGGGCGATAAAGGATTTGGAACAGGCGGAAAAACTCAACGCCGAACGCACGGAGGATATACGGAAAGCCGCGCTGGCCCAGGCCGCCGAAGCCGTTGAACAGGCCGCGGGGCAGGACGGCCTGAGCATGGCGACTATAGAGAAAATCAAAAAACAGATTTTGGGGCTGTAGCCATGACCGAAGACGTGCTCCTTCCCTACCAGAAAAAATGGATTGAAGATTACTCCGAAGTAAAGGTCTGGGAGAAGTCCCGGCGCATCGGAGCCTCCTACGTTGAAGCCCTGGCCTCGGTACTGGAAGCGGCTAAAGGCAAAGAGGCGGGGGGCCAGTCCACCTATTACCTTTCCTATAGCAAGGAAATGACACAGCAGTTCGCGCGGGACTGCGCCTTCTGGGCAAAGCATATCAACGCGGCGGCCTCGGAAGTGGAAGAGGCCGCGATTAAGGATGAAGATAAAGACATAACCGTTTACCGTGTCCGCTTTGCCTCCGGGTTTGAGGTCTGGTGCCTGCCGTCCGTGGCGCGCTCGCTGCGCTCGAAACAGGGGCGGGTTGTCATCGACGAGGCGGCCTTTGTGGAGAACCTGGGGGAACTGCTCAAGGCCGCTATGGCGCTCCTCATGTGGGGCGGCTGCGTGAGGATACTCTCAACCCATAACGGCGATGATAATCCTTTTAACGAACTCATTAAGGATATCAGGGACGGCAGGAAAAACTACTCCCTGCATAAAACGACGATAGATGAAGCGCTTAACGAAGGCCTGTACCGGCGCATTTGCCTGGTACAAAAAAAGGCATGGACGCCTGAACGCGAAGCCGGGTGGAGAAGCGCCCTCCTTGCGGATTACGGAGACGCCGCCGATGAAGAGTTGTTCTGCATCCCGGTACGCGCCGGCACACGGTATTTTCCTTCCGTTCTGCTTGAAGCTGTATCGGACCCGGGCGTAAAGATTATCCGCAAATCCTGCGGCGAGGCTTACACCTTCGCGCCGAAGGAAAAGCGGGTGCAAGAGTTTGCCGGATGGCTGAAAAGCGAAGTGCGCGACATTCTTCTGAGCAAAACCGGCCCGGTGTATCTGGGGGAAGACTTCGCCCGTTCCGGCGACCTCACCTGTATTTTTCTTGATGAGGTTTTACCCGCGGGGCAGCAGCTTACATTCTGCGTCATTGAATTACGCAATGTGCCCTTTGACCAGCAGTGGCAGACCATCCGCTACATTATGGACGCGCTACGGAACTTCGCTGGCGGCGCATTTGACTCGCGGGGCAACGGGCAGATGATCGCCGAATACGCCGCGCAGGAATGGCCGGGGTATGTACACCAGGTAATGATCTCGGCCGGCTGGTACGCGGAGAATTTTCCCAAACTCAGGGGCCGCATGGAGGACGGAACCACGAACATCCCCGATGACGCGGCGATACGCGGGGACTTCCGGGTTGTGGGACTAAAGGCCGGAGTGCCCCGGGTACTGGAACGCTCGGGCGGCCCCCGCGAGCGGCGGCACGGGGACGGGGCTATCGCCAAACTCATGGCGACCTATGCGGCGCTGGAAGACGGGGAGAAAGGCTACCACGAATACGCCTACGAGCCGGTAACGCCGGAGAACCGCTTCCGGGGCGGGAAGGATGATATATGGGATTAAAAAATGAAAAAATCTCCAAACAGGATTTAACCCGCGAGCAGGCC
>JAISAF010000460.1 GCA_031266855.1 Spirochaetales bacterium | reverse complement strand
CGTTTGGCGCCCGGGCACAAACCCGCGCGGGGGGGGTTAACGCCGCGATTTTGCCCGGTGGAAATCCGGCGGACGGGTTGCGGGCCCCCGCCGTGGGCGGCGGCGGGCGTGGAGGCGCGCAATTTTGCCCCTGGCAAAATTGCGCCATGGGGTTACAGGCGCGTACCTGCCGCTGCGCGGCGCGAGGGATTGGAGCGGAAAGCCCACAGGATTTGCATTGGCAACTCCGAGGCCTTGGAGCGGAAAGCCCGGTTTTTTTGGGTGCGTGAAGCGCACCCAAAAAAACGCGCCCAAATGATTGTTCTTATTGCTTCCCTTTCCTTCATTTCAGATTTTGGGTAGACTGTCATGTATGACTTTGTTATCAAGTTTCAGTCTGAAAACGAGCCGGAAAGACGAGTGGCTCGACATTACGGATCGGATCAGGGAAATCGTGCGCCTGTCGGGAGTGCGGGAGGGCCTGTGCGTTGTTTTTGTGCCTCATACCACGGCTGCCGTAACCATGAACGAAAACGCCGATCCCGATGTGCCTCGCGACGTGATTCTGGCCTTAAACGCGGCTTCGCCGGATCGCGGGGAATTCCGCCACGCGGAGGGCAATTCCGCGGCGCATACAAAAACCAGCCTTGTGGGGCCGTCCATTACCGTCATCGTCAGCGGGGGCGGGCTTCTTCTGGGAACATGGCAGGGCCTCTGGTTTACTGAGTACGACGGCCCCCGCACGCGGCAGGTATATGTGCGCGTTGTGGGCGAGTGATTTTTTTTGCCGGCGCGGGATCTCCGCTACAGCATCACCGCTACAGGATCGCCGTTACAGCAGCGCTGCTACAGGGTCACTTCCCCAATAGTTCGATTTTCGCCTTGATAAAATCAAGCCGGTCTTCGTTCAGCACGGTGCGGCGGCGCGGCGTTCCTTCCAGCGTCTGAATCGTGTAAGCGCCGCGGCTTACAAATTTCTTTCCGCTGCCTTCGGTGTACCAGTATACAAGGGCGATATTTGTGTTTGTCAGTTCAATGGCGGTAATACCTTTTTTTCCGATAGCGTTTCCCGAATTGAACAGGCAGGGGACGGGAAACTCGTCTCCGTACAAACTGTCCCGCAGCGCCCTGCGTTTCTCCGATTTTTTGAGTTTGCCTAATTCCATTTGCAGTGCCTTTACCTCGCGGGAAATTCTTTCTTTTTCCATGCCCGCCGAAGCCGGATAATCCCTGCACAGGCGTTCGATCTCGAACTTGATATAATCGAAGCGTCCCAGGGATTCAAAAAGCGCCCGGTGCGTATGACCAATAACAGAAATCAGGTTATTGTCCAGGGAAAACCCGTAAGCCTTTTTTTCCACATGGAAACGCTTACGCGCGCTGCGCGCCGACGACAGATTGTGTATTCCCATCGGCTTGAACACATAGCGCATACCCGCGCGGATAAGATGGTTGTAGGTTGTAAAAATGCGGGAAGACTGGTGTCCGTGATACACGCACACTGGAAGAACTCCTGTTTCGACGCGCACCGCGTCATACAGAGGATAGGGGTAGCGCTTCTCGTACACAAGATCGGCGTCGTGATTCCCCAGGGTTTTATACAGGCGGCCCTCCGTGGCGAAAAAATCAAAAATGGCATACATCCGCCGCCAGAAAGAATGGATAATCGAAAACTCGTGTCCCTGAAGTTCTTCAATATCGCCGTTTAAGGCAAGATACCAGCCACCCGGAAAGTAGTATTTCTCCAGGCAGTCCATCACCAGATCGGCGTTGCGTACAAAGTCGTCGCCCCTCCCGCCGTCGCCCATGTGCATGTCGCTGATAATAAGAACCTTTCCGCCCTTAGAAATATCCAGCACAGCCGCGGGATTGAAATTCCCGCGCATCATATCAAAAAAAGATGCAGATTCCACACCATATAATTTCGCATTTTTTCGGCGAAAAGTGTATACTACAAAGCATGAAATTTTTTATTGCTTCCGACCTGCACGGCGCCGCCGCGTGTACGCAAAAAGTGCTTGCGGCCTTTGAGGCTGAAAAGGCCGATATTCTTCTTCTGTGCGGAGACTACCTGAACCACGGGCCGCGGAACGGCCTGCCGGAAGACTACGCTCCGCAAAAAGCCGTAACTCTTTTGAACCAGTACGCAGAAAAAATTATCGGCGTGCGCGGAAACTGCGACAGCGAAGTGGATCAAATGCTTCTGGACTTTCCCATGATGGCAGACTACGCCGTAATTTTTATTGAAAACCGCCGCTGTTTTCTGACGCACGGACATATTTACTCCCCGCAGGCCATCGCTACAGGAACCGGCCCCGCCCCGCGTCTTCCCGCGGGCAGCCTTTTTATTTCCGGTCATACCCACACAGGCGTTCTGGAATACCGCGAAAACATTCTGTTTCTGAATCCCGGCTCGCCGGTCATGCCCAAGGAAGGAAGTAAAACCGCTTACGCCCTCCTGTGCGGGAATCGCGCTGCTCTGAAAACGCTCGAAGGAGAAACCGTCAGGGAACTGGAACTGAAATAGCCGCGGAATATGGGCGCGTTTTTTTGCCCGCGCGCGCGGGCAAAAAAACCGGGCTTTCCGCTGCAAGTCCTCGGAAAGCGCCAATGCGCTTTCCTGCGGGCTTTCCGCTCCAATCCCTCGCGCATCGGCAGCTTGAGAACCAGTTCCCGGAATTGCCATGGCAATTCCGGGGCAGATAATTGCCTTTGGCAATTATCTGCGCGCAACCCGGCGGGCGCAATTTTGCCGATGCCCAAGTGAACGCACGCGGGAGCGTGTTTTTTCGATAAGGCTTTCTAGGCAAGAGGCCCTAAAAGCCCCTGGCGTATAACAGGTTAAGGGTCGAACAAAATCGCGTGGTTTGCCACCAGGCACAGCGCGTTACGCGCTGTGCACGTCGTTATCACCAACCGGCTGCCGGGCGCCAGCGGCTAACAGCCATTAATATCATTTATTTAACGTTATGCGCAATATGGCATAAAACTGGCTAGGAATATATTGTATACAATTATTATACGGTAGAATATATTAAGAAATGGCTTGACAAAACGCACTGGGATTATATATAATAAAAAAAGGAGATCGAAAATGGAAAAACTAAATGATTTTATAAATTGGATTAAAAATAATGGCTGGAAAATAACATTGAAAAATAATGATATAAAAAATCTGCCGCAAAATGTTTTTGAAAGATACGATATTCCCATTGAATATAAACAATTTTTGGAAAATATCGGAACTTGTGTAAATGCCAATGAAAATGTCTGGTTTCTATGTATAGACGACTATTTGCCGAAACCGGAAGATGCTTTCAGGT
>JAISAF010000434.1 GCA_031266855.1 Spirochaetales bacterium | reverse complement strand
CGTGGAAGCGTGTTTTTGACAATTGCAAGGCAGGAGCCTTGCTTTTAACACGGCGTAGTCTGGAGACTACGCCGTGTTAAAAGGCTTCCTTCCTTTGCTTCTTCGCCCCTGCCAGTTTTTGACTTTGCGGTGAATTTTCTTCTTCAATCGCCGGATCCGGCGCGCATAAAAAAAGCCGGTTCTTTCGAACCGGCAACCACATTGGTATCGGCGTTATATAGTAAACTGGGAGGGGAACTATATGCAGCCGACACTTATATTATCGAACTTATATCCAATATCTTTAAAAAATTTAGTCCTCATTGATTAAAATGTCAAGATGTACTGACACCGAATATGTTTTCCCGGTTTCTACGGAAAAGCGCCTGCTGATCTGGTAATCGCCCAGTTTCATGGACAGGGTATGCTCGCCCGCCTCTACCGGCATGTGCGTACTTTCCAGCGTAATGGCCTTGCCGTCAAGAAAGGCCCGTGTTCCTGATGGCGCGTTAATGCGAAGGGATGCCTGCTGTGTCAGGAAGGCCGCCTCCACAACGGCGGTTTGCCCCCTGTCTATGCCTACGCTCGCGCTAAAAGGAGCGAAACCTGGCTTTTCCACACGTACTTTGCGTATTCCCGGCTCCAGGAGAATGCCTGTGGCGGGGTAATTATGGGCCTTTTCGTCGATAAAAACCCTGATATCCGTGGCGGGCGGCTCTTCGTCCGGCAGGGAAATGAGGAGTTTTCCCATATTTTTGAACAGGGGATGTACCTCGGCATGAAAAAGCGCTTTCGCGGCCTGTTCCGGGATACCTTTCATAATAGGCAGAACCGCAAACAGAAGGGGAAAATCGGATGGCTCTAAAGGCGTTTTATGGATATAGGTATCCGGCGCGCTGCCGGGGCCGGACGCGGAACCTATGGGAATCTGGATGAAGAGCCGCCGCCGTTCCTCCACAACCTTAAAAAAGAGGAGATTTCCCTGGTAGGACTGCGTCTCGCTCAGGGGCGCGGGATTCACCTTCCTGTATACAAACACCGCGTAGGTTCCGGTATACAGGGAGGCTTCTTCGGGAAGGTCTATGCGTATTTCCACACCCCGCAGGAAATCATAATTTTCGCCTAAAACAATGCCCCACAGGTCTTCCAGATGAACCGGGAGGGATTCGGAAGCCGGTGAGCCGTTTTCCATTGTGGTAACGGCGTTTACCCTGCCATACATGGAATCGGCCCATACGGGAAGGGCGGCGCACAGGGAAACTACACAACAAGCGAAAAGCGGGAATATCTGCCAGACCTTTTCAAAAATTGCGCCCGCCGGGTTCCGGGCAGATAATTGCCGCTGGCAATTATCTGCCGCCGCGCCAGGGATTGGAGCGGAAAGCCCACAGGAAGCGCATTGGCGCTTCCGAGGACTTGGAGCGGAAAGCCCGGCCCCGGCGCTTAAGCGCCGGGGAGGCGTCCAAATTTTTTTACAACGAAATAAACCTGTTAGGCGTAATTATTTTCTGCGTCCGAATATGCGCAGGAGGTAGAGAAAGATGTTGATAAAATCGAGGTACAGGCTGAGGGCGCCAAGAATGGAGAGGCGGACAAAGACCGCTTCCTCGGAGGCGCCGGCCTGCTGGTTCCAGCTTCGGATTTTTTGGGTGTCATAGGCTGTGAGTCCTACGAAGACGAGGATGCCTACTATGGATACGAGCCAGTCAAAGGCTTCGGATTTGAGGAAGATGTTGACTACCGATGCGATGATGAGGCCGATAAGTCCCATCATCAGATAGGAGCCGATGCCGGACAGGTCGCGTTTGGTGGTTAGCGCGTAGACGCTCATGCCGGCGAAAGTTCCGGCGGTAATGAAAAAGACTGAGGCGATGCTTTGGGCGGTGTAGGCGAGAAAGACTACCGACATGGTAAGGCCGGTTAGGGCCGCGTAGGCGGCGAAGCAGCAGGTCGCCGCGGTGACGCTCATGCGCATAATTCTGGCGGACAGGAATACTACTACCGCAATCTGGGCGATGAAAATGATGATTAGGTTCATCTGGCTTGAAAAAATCATTTGCAGAATCCGGGGATTCGTCGCTACGCCGTAGGCTACAATGCCGGTTAAGGCAAGACCGGCGGTCATCCAGAGATAGACGTTTCGTAAAATGCTCCGCTCCCTCGTGGCGGAGGACGTCAGGGAATAATTCTGGTCAGACATAGATTCTCCTTAAAAAAATGAAAATACTTGACAGTTTTATCGTACTACCCCGGTACGGGATTCGTCAAGGGGCCGCACTGCCTTGCCTTGCCTCACGAAAAATGTTACTGAAAAATGTCCGTGCCTCAAATTGAAAATGTTACCCGGGATTTATGCGGCTTTTGTTACCTTTTTTACGGTTGGTTGTTTCTAATATGAGAGCGGGTTTTCTAACCATGAAGTTTTTGAGGTGCTTCCAGGGTTTTTTCCTCCTTTGCCTTGGGAGTTTTTTAGCTGGGTTCTGTATGACGTTGTCATACAGAACCCTTTTTTTTATACTGGAGCCGAAGGAGGAACCATGAACGATGAAGCTGGCGTGGTAACAGTTTCCGCTCCGCCTTCGGTGGGGAAAGTCCTTGCCGGGGCTTTGGTCGAAAGCAGGGCGGCGGCCTGTGTGCAGATTATTCCGGGGGTTCAGTCCGTATACTGGTGGAAAGGGCAGGTTCAAACCGATGAGGAAGTTCTCCTTGTCGCGAAAACCCTCAAATCGAAACTGCCGGACATTGAAGCCATTCTGAAAAAAATGCATCCCTACGAATTGCCGGAACTTGTCTTTCTCCCCATCCAGGGCGGCCTTGCGGAGTATCTCGAATGGATACAGGCAAGCGCCGGAGGGAAGAATCCCGAAGGGAAACACTAAAACCTCATACCTATCGATAAGCGACCGTCTTCGGGCGCATTTTTGGCGCAAAGCGCCAAAAACCGGGCTTTCCGCTTCAATTCCTCGGATTTGCTTATGCAAATCCTGTGGGATTTCCGCTGCCATCCCTTGCGCGCGCACCAGCGCCTAACTGTAGCCGTAAAATCAAACCCGCAAAATTGCTCCGCAATTTTGCGGCCTCCCCGCTCGGCGTAGTCTCCAGACTACGCCGCCCAAAAAGCAAGGCTCCCGCCTTGCGCTTGGTGACACATCCCGCAATTTTGCTACGCAAAATTGCGACCGCCTGGTTGCGCGCAGCGAATTACCTTTGGTAATTCGTTGCCCCGGAATTGCCTTCAGCAATTCCGGGAACTGATTCTGAGCTGCCGCTTAGCGGTTAGATGTTCTTTCTGGGTTGCCGCCGCGCCAGGGATTGTAGGGGCGCGATAGCGGTCCGGCCGTGTAGCGGCCGGACGGAACCCCCGGAAAGCCCGGTTTCCGGCGCTCCGCGCCGGAAAGGCGCCCAAAATCTTCTTTCCCACAGAATAAACCTGATTGCTATAAAAAAAAATTGACAAGCCCCGGAAAGGCGTATATAATCGGCCTTAAAAGTGTTATAACAGTTATATCTGCAATAACAAAAATCAATCAGGAGGTTTATGTATGAAAAACGCAAAATTAAACATCATTTTTGTTCTGGCGATACTTGCAGGCATTCTGGCAGGATGCACACCTACCCCTTCCGGGAGCGGCGCCACTTCAAATTCGGGCGCGGCGGCTTCGGCTCCGGTGTCTTCGGGCGGCGGCGCGGGAGATTATCCGAGTAAACCGCTACAGCTTATTGTCCCGGTCGGCGCGGGCGGCGATACGGATGTGAACGCGCGGATTTTCGCCAAATATCTGACGGCGGAGCTGGGACAGAATGTGATCGTAAATAACATTACCGGCGGTTCCGGGGCCACGGGCATGCGGAACGTTCTGGACGCGCCGGCGGACGGCTACACGGCGCTGTTTTTCCACACGGAAGCGCTTCTGCCCAAACTGTCGGGAATGATAGACTATGATTTGTTTAATTTCAAAATGTGCGGAATCAATCTTATGGATAATACCACGGTACTTGCCACGCACAAGGATTCGGGTTTCAAAACCATTGGCGAGTTCATAAATAAAACGAAGGCCGCTCCGGGCAAGTTGCAATTCGGTATGGCTACCGGCGGCTACCCCCACCTGGTGGGGATTTCCCTCGCGGAAGTGGCGGGCATTGATATTAATATCGTCGATATTGGCGGCAACGCGGCCAAGACGACCGCTCTTCTGGGGCATAAGGTTGAAACCATCAATACGCAGTACGGGCTTACCAAAGACTATTTTGAAAGCGGGGAGTTCGTCTGTATGGGTCTGTTCAGCGAAAAACGCAATCCCATGCTGCCCGAGATTCCCACGCTCAAGGAACTGGGCTACGACCTTGTATTCAACAAAGCCTTTTTTGTGGGTATGCCGCCAGCCACTCCCGATGCCGTGCGGGATGTATTTGCCGCCGCCATGGAAAAAACATGCAGGAACCAGGACTATATTGAAGAAATGAAAACCTACTATATCGAGGTGGAATACCTGGCGCCCGCCGCGGCAACAGCGTACTGGAAAAACGTGTCATCGCTTTTTGACAGCTACGGGCCGAAACTCCGCGCTTCAATTAAATAACGGTTGAGCATAATTTGCGCATAACATAAATAAACGATCGCGCATAGAACGATCGCGCATAGAACGATCGTGCATAGAACGATTGCGCATAGAAAGGGCAGGGCCTGTGGCCCTGTTTTTTCCGCATATAAAAAACGTACACTGGCCGGGTGCGCTCCTACAGGCGTATCCGGATGTCCTTAAAACAAGGAGAATCTTTCATGACGGGACAGTTAATAAAAAATAAAAACTTCCTTATGGGATCTATCGTGACCCTTGTAGGGATTGGGATGCTTGCGGATGCCATAAACTTCGGGCGTTTCATAAGCGGCGGTATTGGAGCCGATTTTTTTCCAAAAATCATATCTTCCGCTCTTATTCTGATGGGTCTGCTTCTGGGCGCCGAAGGCTATAGGGTCGTTCGGGAACAGGCGGGAAAACACCAGGGGGCCAGCCAGGAGGCTATTAAAAACAATTATCTGGAATTCGCGGCTGTCCTCGGAGTGCTTACGGTTTACGTTATTGTACTCAGACCGCTTGGTTTTATCCTTTCTACCGTTCCATTTACTTTTTTACTCATCCTGATATTGTCCTCGCGGGAAAACCGCCGCGTCCCTTTGTTTGCCATTATCGCCGTGATAGTTACGGTGGCGGTCTATTTTTTGTTTGTCAAAGTTTTTTATGTCATGCTGCCTGTGGGCATTTTAGGGTAAGGAGAAAAAATTATGCTTGACATGATGGCTACCGGATTTTCACTGATTTTTACGGTTCAAGGCATTTTATTTATATGCGGCGGAACAATGCTGGGTATTGTATTTGGGGCAATTCCCGGCATAACAGTAACAATGGGGATAGCCCTTTTCCTGCCCCTTACATTTTCCATGGATCCCATAAACGGGCTTGCGCTTTTGTGCGGCCTGTATATCGGCGGTACCTCCGGCGGCCTTATTTCCGCCATTCTCCTGAACATTCCCGGCACCCCCGCCTCAGTGGCGACCTGCTTTGACGGCCATCCAATGGCGCGCAGGGGAGAGGCCGGGCGGGCAATCAGCATCGGAATCATCGTTTCGTTTATCGGCGGCATGCTGAGCCTGGTTGTACTTATTCTTGTGGCGCCGGTTCTCGCGAAAGTTACCTTGCAGTTTGGTTCCTTTGAATATTTTTCCATCGCGCTGTTTTCCCTGACGATGATATCCGGCCTGTCAGGGAAAAGCATGCTCCAGGGAATTACCAGCGGACTTATCGGCATGGCCCTTGCCCTCGTCGGAACAGCCCCGATCTCCGCCTTTAACCGCTATACCTTCGGCATAGACGAACTGTTCACCGGCTTTTCCCTCCTGCCCGTACTTGTTGGGCTTTTCGCGGTTTCCCAGGTTCTGGCGGCGGCCTTTGACAAAAACCGCATAGACGCGGAAAAAGCCGTGCTAACAAAACTCGATAAAGTGCCTTTCAGCCTGCGGGACTTAAAAGGCCAGACGAAAAATATTATGGTCTCCGCCGGAATAGGTACAGGCATAGGAATCCTGCCAGGGCTGGGCGCCTCAATCTGCAACATCATCGCGTATTCCGTAGTTAAGAAAATGTCCAAATACCCGGAAAAATTCGGCACAGGAATACCCGACGGAATCGTCGCCTCCGAAACATCCAACAACGCGTCCACCGGCGGCGCGATGGTACCCCTTATGACCCTGGGTATCCCCGGCGACAACGCGACCGCCATCATCCTCGGCGGCTTCATCATACATGGAATTACCCCCGGCCCCATGCTCTTTATGCGGCACGGAGACCTCGCCTACGCCGTGTTCGCCGCCCTCATTTTCGCCAACCTCGTAATGATCGTAGGAGAGTTTCTCGGAATAAAACTATTTACAAAAGTGCTGCTCGTTCCCCGCCACATACTGCTCGCCATAGTCATGGTCTTCTGCACCATCGGCGCATACGGAACCAACAGCCAGGTATTCGACGTAATAACCATGCTAATCTTCGGCCTCTTAGGTTTCGGCCTGTCCCGCCTCAAGTTTCCCCTGGCGCCGGTTATCCTCGGCTATATCCTCGGCCCCATCATTGAAACCAATCTGCGGCGCGGCCTTATGCAAAGCCGGGGCAGTTTTCTGCCATTTATTACCGAACCCATCTCCGGCGCGTGTCTGGCAGTTACCGTAATCGTTGTGACCTGCATAATCGTAAGCCAGTTAAAAAAACGCAAGTCGGAGCGGGCCGCTGCCTAGTGGATACCGGCCTTCCGGGCGCCTTTGGATTTTTCCACGGGGCTACAGCCCCGTGGAAAAATCCAAACCGGGCTTTCCGCTCCAAGTCCTCGGATTTGCCCATGCAAATCCTGTGGGCTTTCCGCTGCAATCCCTGGCGCGCGCCCAGCGGCAGTCAGCGGATTTGCGTTCCGCAAATCCGCTTAAGCGGCCCTGCGGGCCGGTACATAGTAGCCGTCTGATTTTTGGAAAACGCCTTTGCGTTTCCAGACCGTCCCTTTTTCTGATAAGTTTTTATGCGGACCCGAATAATTTTTTTCATACCGGAGTAAAGAATGGCATCGGATGATATTCTGTTCATAAGCGGCGCGGACAAAGCGTACGAAACTATTTACAAAGCAATTATTTGCGGCGAGCTTCTTCCAGGAACAAAACTTTCCCGCAGAAAAATGGCCCGCTTAAGCGGTTTAAGCGTTATTCCCGTAATAGAAGCCTTAAAAAGGCTGGAAACAGACGGCCTTGTGGAATCAAAACCCCGCTGGGGATCCTTTGTAAGCATACCGACAAAGGAAAAACTCGCCGACCAGTACATTCTGCGGGAAACCATTGAATGCAAAACCGTGCGGATACTGACGGAAAAAGGTTTAAGCGGGGAACAGGAAAATTACCTGCGTACCTGCGCCCGCGCCCTTGACGGGCAGGAGGAAATACCAGACCGCCCGGCAAAACACAACGATTTTCATTATAAACTCGCGGAATATACCGGATACAGTTCTTTTACCGATGTATTAAAGCGCATACACCTTTTCTTCATCCTGTGCCGGGCCATGACGACACGGCGGGGCAGGTCCGCGGTGCCCCTGGACTGGCACGCGAGAATAGTCGACGCCATCCTTACCAGGGACGGCGCTTTCGCCGAAAATATCATGAAAACCCATATCTACGACAGTTATCAGTATATTGTGGAAGATATTGACGCCTATACGCGAAACATGAGCGCCCGCAAAAACTTTTAACCCCGAAGCCAAAGAACCCTGCCCGGCGTAGTCTCCAGACTACGCCGCCCTAAAAGCAAGGCCCCCGCCTTGCGGATTTGGAACCAGGCGCGTGAAATTACCCTTAGCATCCAAAAAGGTGCCAGGTACATTTTCCAGTTTCACTTAATGACTGTATGTTTTAGAATGCGCCATCTAAAAAAGTGCCTGGCGACATATAGAAAAAGATCGCAGGGATGAAATAATCTCAAGGACGTCATAGGAGGAAAAATATGAAATACGTATATCCGGTAATTTTTACCCCCGAAGAAGAGAATATCCTGGTAAGCGTTCCCGACTTACCGGGACTCAATACCTTTGGCGGCAATTTAGCGGAAGCTCTGTATATGGCACAGGATGCTATTACAATGTGGTTGTGGGACGCGGAGAATAAGAGTGAAGCCATACCCCCGGCATCTACCCAGGCGGAGATCGCGAAACTCTGCACGGCGCCGGAGCAATCGGTGAGTATGGTAGCCGCGGACACCGACGAATACCGGCGGCAGAACGACACCCGTTCTGTTAGGAAGACACTCTCCCTCCCTGCCTGGCTTAACAACCAGGCTGAAAAAGCCAATGCGCCTTTTTCCCAGATATTACAGCAGGGCTTAAAAGAATATCTGCATATTACCCAATAACCGACCCGCGCCGATCCGCCGCCCGCAGAATTTTTACCGCGAAGCCGGAAAAGTCGAAGAATTTTTTACTCTGCTCGGCGTAGTCTCCAGACTACGCTGCCCTAAAAGCAAGGCTCCCGCCTTGCGGATTTGGAACCAGGCGCGTGAAATTCCCCTTTGCAGGTTCCAAAAAGCCGAAAGCGTGGACGCTCGCTTCTAACCCGGCGCAGGCAGAGCCTGCGCCGAGCGAAGCCGGAAAAGTCGAAGAATTTTTTACTCTTTAGTTTTTTTACTTCTTCGGCTTAGCGGTTAGATTTCTTTGAAGCCGGAGAAGTCTGATTAAATCCAACATCCAAATGACTTCCATACAGTTTAAGAAAATATTTATACATATCATACGCGCCGGAAATCCATACAGGTAATGCCGGTATAACCGCGATTCTGTTTTCAAAGGGGCTTTTCGCGTACCAGAATTTTAACATCCCATCCTCAACATTGTCCCAGGCATATTCATTCCCGATGGTATTCACCAGTTTCATTTTATTTGGCGGAAATTTCT
>JAISAF010000431.1 GCA_031266855.1 Spirochaetales bacterium | reverse complement strand
AGGCTGGAGCCTTGCTTCTAACACGGCGTAGGCAGAGCCTGCGCCGAGCGAAGAACCGCCTCGCAATTCCTTTGCGGAAAAACGTTATGTGCAATTCGCGTACAAAAAACTGCCTCTGTCTGGTTATGCGCACAGAATTAATTGCCTTTGGCAATTAATTCTGTGCGCATGGTTCCAAAGCCGCAAGCGTGGACGCTTGCTTCTAACCCGGCGTAGTCTGGAGACTACGCCGAGCGGTCGCCTCGCAATTTTTTTGCGGTGAAAGCGTTATGCGCAATTTATAAAACAAATTGCGCATAACGATACCGCTTTTACGCGCCTGTGTTAGCCGCTGGGCGTTGCGCCAGGGATAGGAGCGGAAAGCCCACAGGAAGCGCATCGGCGCTTCCGAGGACTTGGAGCGGATAGCCCGGTTTTTGGGCCGCCCTGGGGCGGCCCGAAAAGGCGCCCGGATCCTGCTTTTTCCTGGACTTCACGTTTGACTTTTTTTTGTGTACCATAGTTCCATGACGCGTGATGAAGCGAAGAGAGAACTGGGGGAGCTGCGGGGGCTTCTTGGACGGTATCAGCATGAATACTATGTGGCGGGCAGGCCGTCGGTGGCGGATATTGAGTACGACCGGCTGTTTGACCGGCTTGTTTGTTTGGAGAGGGAGTTTCCTGATTTTGTGTGTCCTGATTCGCCGAGTATGCGTGTGGGTTCGGATTTGGATGCGGATTTTCCTGAGGTGGAGCATAGGATTCCTGTGCTGAGTCTGGATAAGGCGTATACGGCGGCGCAGGTGTGGGCGTGGATGAATAAGAGCTGCGTGGCGGCGGGGCGGCGGCTTTCTTTTATGATGGAGGAAAAGATCGATGGGATTTCCCTTGTTTTGTATTACGAGGATGGTGTTCTTGCGAGGGCGGTAACGCGGGGGAATGGTTTTGTTGGGAATGATGTTAGTTCCAACGCGCGCACGATTCGCGAGATTCCTTTGCGGGTGGAGCGGCCTGGAAGGTTCGCTGTGCGTGGCGAGGTGTATTTGCCGGTGGGGGTTTTTGAGGGCTTGAATGCGGGTATGCAGACGCCGTACGCGAATCCGCGTAATTTGGCAGGGGGGACGTTGCGGCGTAATAAATCGAGTGAGACGGCGAAGGTTCCTTTGCGTATTTTTGTGTACGAGGGTTTTTTTGAGGAGGGTCCGGGGTATGAGGCGCCTGAAAGTCATACCGCCGTTATGGAGGAGCTGCGGCGGCTGGGGTTCGCAGTTAATCCGCGGAATGTTCCGATTCCGGCTGAGGATGCGGCCAGCGAGGAGAGGGTCGCCGGGCTTATTGGGGATTACGCGAAGGCCAGAGCGGGGCTTTCCTACCAGATTGATGGTCTTGTTTTTAAGGTGGACGAGATCGGTGTGCGCGGGGAGCTTGGGTTTACGGGGCATCATCCGCGCTGGGCGATCGCGTTTAAGTTTGAATCGCCGGAGGGTTTGACGCGCGTTTTGAAGATTGAGGTTCAGGTGGGCCGCACGGGCCGGGTTACTCCGGTTGCGCGTGTTGAGCCTGTTGAGATTGGCGGGGCGACTATTGAAAACATTACTTTGCATAACCAGGATTACATTAATGCGCTGGAGCTTTCCGAGGGGGATCTGGTGGCGGCCAGCCGCAGGGGCGATGTTATTCCCGCTGTTGAGCGTGTTATTGAAAAGAACGGGGAGTCTCCGTTGTGGCGTATGCCGGATACCTGTCCTTCCTGTGGCGCGGGGCTTGTTGACAGGGGGGCGCACCGTTTTTGTCCGAATACGGAAGCCTGTCCTCAGCAGTGCAAGGGCCGTCTTATTTTTTTCGCGGCGAAGGATCAGATGAATATCGAGAACCTTGGCGGCGAGACTATCGAGTTCCTGTGGAATGAGGGCATGATTCGGGATATACCGGATCTTTACCGGATTCCGTATGAAAAACTGGAGGGCTGCGCGGGTTTTGGGAAGCGCAAGGTGGAGCTTATCCGGCAGGGTATTGAGAAGAGCCGGGCGCAGCCGTTTGAGGTAACGCTTCCTTCGCTGGGTATTCCAGAGGTGGGGACAAAGGTGACGGAAATCCTTATTGAGAACGGGTTTGACAGCGTTGACAAACTTTTTGATATTGCGGCCCGGAACGACGCGGCCTGCCTCTTGAGTCTGTACGGTATAGGGGAGAAGACGGCGCAAAGGATTATTGAGGAGTTTTCGCGGCCGGAGACCCGTACTCTTGTAAACGCGCTTCAGGCCGAGGGTCTTTCCTTTGCGGCGGAAAAGAAGAAGGCCGCTCCTGACGCGCCGCGGACTTTTGCGGGGCAGACCTGGTGCGTGACCGGCAGTTTTGAAGGCTGGAAGCCCCGCGACCTTGCTATGGAGGAGGTAAAAAAACGCGGCGGCAAAGTGGTGTCGGCGGTGTCGGGCAATCTGACGCACCTCCTGGCTGGTGAGAAGGCGGGGGGGAGCAAACTGGATAAGGCGAAAAAGCTGGGGGTTACAATCGTAACGGAAGCGGAATTCCGGGCGCTGCTGGATAATTCCCCGTGATAATTCGCTGTAATTTTTGCGCAAGGAAAGCAGCCGTTTTCGGGCGCCTTTGCGGCTAACGCCGCAAACCGGGCTTTCCGCTCCAAGTCCTCGGATTTGCTTATGCAAATCCTGCGGGCTTTCCGCTGCAATCCCTTGCGCGCGCACCAGCGGCAGCCCGCGAATTTGCTTCGCAAATTCGCGGGTTGCCTAATTGCTGCCAGCAGCAATTATGCGCAATGCAACCAGACGCGAAGCGGAGTGCACGGCGCTATCACTACCGGCCGCCGCTCCCAGGAGTTTTCAAGATATTGAACAGGCTTTCAGAGTCTGTTCAATATTTCCTTATAAGAATGGCGATGAACGCCAGGATGACCATTCGGAGGGAATTGTGAAGTTTGCGTTCACAGTTCTTCCAGAGCCGGCGCGCCTTATCCAGCCATCCAAAACTCCTTCCAGCCACCCACCGTTTGGGCAGCACCACAAATCCATGCAGTTCATTGCGCTTTACCACTTCCACTTCCACTTCCACTTCCGCCCCGCACATATCCCTTACCGCCTGTGCGAAAGATTCCCCCGAATAGCTTCCGTCAGCAATACACTTTCTTACTTCCGATAGATTCTCCGGATTTTGCCTCATCATCCCTGCCGCCCCCTGCCGGTCAGTAACGTTTGCGGTGGTAATTCCCGGCGCATGAGGCAGGCCCATTGTGCCCGCAACGATATGGCGCTTGATTCCTGACACTTTTTTGCCCGCGTCATACCCTTTTTCCTCTGCCGTATCAGCATTTTGCACATTTTGCGCGTCAATAATGCCGCAGGCTGTTTTATCCGGGCGCACATCATCATTGCGCACCAGTATAACCAGTTTTTTTTAAGACTTCCCCAGGTAAGGTACTGCCCTGTGCGCGTTCCCCTGCCCACACGTCATAATAATACCGGACAATCCCCCATTTCGGAAAATCCGCGGGCAGCATGCGCCACCGGCAGCCGCTTTTTATATGGTATGGCGCAAAAAAATATCATACAGGTCTTTTTCCCGCGGCCTGGTAAGTTTTTTCGCGCCTTCCAA
>JAISAF010000195.1 GCA_031266855.1 Spirochaetales bacterium | reverse complement strand
CCATTATGGCATGGACGCCCGCAACCATGAAACGAAGATGGCTCAGTACCGCAAATTCCTGGAAAAGCAGGACAATTTGAAAAAAATTGCTTGACATTTATCATAGACGACTTCGCGGTTAAAAAATTCTGTAAGCGCAAAAGTTACCGGGTAAGCGCGCGCGTTCCGGGGGCGAGGCTGCCGGGAGCAAAGAGGGTGGAGCCGCGAACAACCATTTGAAGCGCAAACCGCAATTTGAAATCTTCAGATATTTTTCTACCTCGGCAGCATTCGGAGGCGGAATAGTTTGCATTGTATCCCCCTTTATCGTATTCATATAGGTATGCTGAAATTTCAGTAACAGGCAGTATGTGCTTAAATATCAGCCCTGTCAAGTCTTTTATACTGAAATTACAGTATTTTGTAAAAATGTCGGATTTCAAAAAAAACCTGCGGGAAGAGCTTGACTATCAGGGTTTAACGGTAAAGGAACTCAGCGCGAAAACACGGATAGCAAAAAGAACGCTTGACTGTTATCTGCGCTCGCGGGCATCCATGCCGCCCGTGGACGCGGCGCTGAGGATTGCCGAAGCCCTGGGCGTTTCCGTGGAATACCTTGTTACCGGGCATGACTCGCGGGCGAAGCCTCTTTCTCCGGCAAACCCTTCCATACGCCTGGTTCTGCAAATCCTTGAGGAACTCGACGACGGGGGCCGGGAGACCGTGCTGGGCCTCGCGCGCGTACTGAAAAAACAGATCGACACTAAACGCGCGGCGCGGAAGCGTTAATCCGCGCGTAACACGGTTTTTGGGAGGGTATGCAAATTTCAAAGTTATTGTTGAAATCTACATAAAAGCTGTTTTTCCGGTTTTCTAAAAAGCGTTTACACACGGGGGCCGGTCTGCGGCTTTGGAACCAGGTCAGCGGGGACTACGCCGAGCGGGTTCCAAAGCTGCAAGCGTGGACGCTTGCGTCTAACACGGCGGCGTAGGCAGAGCCTACGCCGAGCAGGGACTACGCCGAGCGGGATGTTATTCCGGTTGAACGGATAAAATGAATGAGTAATGCTCTGCTTTGGCTTTGCAAGGCTGGAGCCTTGCTTCTAACACGGCGTAGTCTGGAGACTACGCCGAGCAGGGGACGGTTTGCGTTTATGGCAGAGCTTAGCCGCTGGGCGCGCGCAAGGGATTGTAGCGGAAAGCCCACAGGAAGCGCATCGGCGCTTCCGAGGACTTGGAGCGGAAAGCCCGGTTTTTTTGCCCGCGCATGCGGGCAAAAAAATGCGCCCGAATTCCGCCGGGCTGGTAAAGAATGCAGTGCCCTTCTGATTTTTCAAAAACTGTGGTATATTATGGGGAGGATGACTGGAAAG
This sequence comes from Spirochaetales bacterium, assembly GCA_031266855.1. GTDB lineage: Bacteria > Spirochaetota > Spirochaetia > DTKZ01 > DTKZ01 > JAISAF01. The sequence goes on along the minus strand of JAISAF010000195.1, from coordinate 6,166 downwards.
GCGTTTTGTTGCGGGTTGCTTGTAGTGGTTGTGTTTTTGCCGGCGGGCTGTGTGTCGGTTCCGGGCGGGGAGCGTTTGTCCGCTGTGCCGGGGAGGGAGGTGTCGGCGGGGGAGAGGGATTTTCTGGTTCGTTATGTGGAAAATCTGCGGTGCCGGGTGTATATTAAGGATGGTTCGGGTGTGGAGGGCGCTTTGGGGGAGGCTGTGCTGCGGAGCGCGCGTGACTGTCTTTCGGGGCAGGTAACGGAGGAGCTGCGGGGGGAGGAGGCTGTTTTTGATATTGAGCTTGATGTGCGTGGCGAGGGTGAGAGCAGGGGTGAAAACCATTATGGGACGGTATATATAAGCTGTGTAGTGCGGGAGCCTTTTTTTGGCGGGGAGCTGGATTCGCTGGAGCGTTTGGGGCCGCGGACTTTTAGTAAGGCGGGGCAGTTTGACGCGCAGGCAAATGCGGCGCAGGCGCTGCTTTCTGTTATGATGCCGGAGAGCGCTGTACAAGCGCGGCGTTTATTGCTAAACTTGTATGAGCGGGGTCTTTTGTACGAAATTGCTGTGCGCGGGGATGTTGGGAAGGGCAGTTTGGAAGATTTTGAGGATGCTTTGGCGGTCCGCGTACATGATTTGCGAATCGCGGGGGCGGTTGGGCCTGAAGCGCGGTATGCTTTTACGTTTTTTGGTTTTCCTGGCGAGGTGGAAAATGCTGTTCTGGAGGCTGCCGCGGGGGCGGGGCTGGATGGGTTGAAGCGTTCGGGCGGGGAAGGCCGGGCGCTCGTTTTTGAGGTTTTTTGATTGATTTTATATTTTAATTCTAGATTTTAATTGGGGTAATTTGTCGGATCGTGAATCCGGGAAAATAAAATATTAAATAATTGGAGGAGTATTGTGAAAAAAATTGTTTATGCGCTCGTTTTTGTGGCGCTCATCGCCTCACTTGCGGGATGCGGGAGTAGCGGGGATACAACTTCCCCTGGAACATCTCCCACAGTGGCGTCGAATGTGAAAAGGCCCGATGTTTTGGATCATAAGAATTACGCTTTTGGGCGTGAGGTTCCTGACTGGGTTATGCTGGAACAGAGCGAGATTGAGGTGCTGCCGAAGTACCAGGATTTTTATGTTTTTAAGTTTGAGGAATCCGGCAGAAGCCTGGATGGGGTAAAGATGTGGGCTCAGCAGTTCACCGCGGCGGCGTCGCTTGCGCAGCAGGTTAATAACCGCGTACAGGTAAAAGTCGCGGGGGCCAATATCGGTGACAGGAATGAGACGGGTTCGTATATGGAGATGGCGTTGAAGAGTCTGTCTGACGCGACTTTTTCCGGTTACAAGGAAGCGGAGAACTACTGGCTTCAGCGGCGTTACTACAAGGAAGATGGCAGCATGGACCGGGAAGACTTTACTTACTATTCGCTTTATACGATTCCCCGGAAAACTCTTGACGGGCTTATTTCAAAGGCCCTGAATGACGCGGATAACCAGGAAAAACCCAAAACGGAAAATGAGAAGGCTGCCCGTGACCGGGTGAAGGCTCTTGTGGAAGAAGGTCTATAGAACTATTGATTGTGTTACTTCTGCCCCCGGACTCCCGGGGGTTTTTTTATTATTAAGTGAAGTTGTGAAAAACTCCTGATGATTTGTGATTTTCTGTTCTCTCGGAACAAGATTGCGCGTGGCGGTCTACGCGGTTTTTTGCGGAGCAAAAAACCGCTGCCGCTGGGCGCTTCCGAGGACTTGGAGCGGAAAGCCCGGTTTCCGGCGCGTAGCGCCGGAAAGGCGCCAGAATTCCGGATCGGAGTAAGATTACAAACGGGTTTTGGGAAAGGCTTTGTTTCTTCACAGTTTCCTCTTTAGGATCCCCTTTATGGATTGATACGCCTGGGCAGGAAGCTTTCGGGATTCAGGGAACCGCCATTTTCCCGTATTTCAAAATGAAGGTGCGGCCCTGTTGAAGCGCCTGTACTTCCTACCCTGCCTATTATTTTAGCTGATTCCACGGTTTGATTCAATTCCACTTCCATGGAATCAAGGTGCCCGTATATGGTTTGGAGGCCGCTGGAATGCGTGATAATAATATGATTGCCGAGGATTTCATTATAGCCTTTTGCGGTAACTTTACCTTCCCGCGCGGCGTAGACACGGCTGCCTTTGGGGGCCGCGAGATCAAGGCCTGTGTGAAAATGGAGCCTGCCGCTTATGGGGCTGATCCGTCTGCCATAGCGGGAACTTATTACCTGCGTATCCAGGGGGAATGTAAAAAGCCTGTTTTGGAAAAAAGCCGATTCCACGGGGTGAAATCGTTCGTCCTGGAAGAAGAACACTTCCTCGCCGTCCACGATGATTTTTACCGCTTTGTCCTTGTCGCGCCACGACACAAGGCTTTCCAGCGTACCGCGGGGCCGTTCCCATACAAAAATTCCTGGCATATTCGGCAGCAGAAGACGTTTTCCTTCAATGGGGCTTAGGTTCCTGTCCAGCCTGTTCAGGGTAGCAATGGATTCATGGGAAAGGGTCAGCCGCGCCGCCAGGTGCAGAAAGTCTTCTATGCCGGAGTGTTTATCCGCGTCTGTAAGGGTATAGGAATACAGGCTGAGCGCGGGGGGCGGGCCGGTCCCGCCGCGGAATCTGTTGTAGCGCGCGATATCTTCCTGAAACTGGCGGAAAATCACATCGCCGGATGAAAGGCTTTTTATCCGCGGATAGTCGGCGCGCGCGCCAGGGATCACACAGGCCGCGCAGATAAAAACGAGGAGGAAAATCCTACACCGGATTGCGCCTGCCAGCAAGGACAGCTCCCAAAACTACAAAATATACCAGGGCGGCCCCGGTTGCCACAAGGATATAGCCGCGCGCGAAAAGGAAAACTACCATGTACAGGGCCGCGGCGGCCAGAAAAATAAACAAAATCCTTTTAAGGAATACCCTGAATTTCGTTTTCAGCCACAGGCCAAAGCCTCCCGCGAGGCGGATAGACGCCCGCAGCCTTCCGACGAGAAAAAGAACCATAACCAGGAAAAGAAAACCTAAAGCGGTCAGGCTATAGCCGTTTTTGTAGCTGGAGGCGAAATACCACAGGGGATACACAATAAGAAAGCCGGTCAGGCCGACAAGGCAGACCGAGGCCATAAGCCACAGGATACCGCGGAAAAACCGTATATATCCTTTCAGGCTCCGTTTCAGAAAACTTTCAGTTTTTTGGTTGTAACTGTCCATAAGCTTCACGATACTGTTTCTCTTCCTCTTCTAAATTCAGCAGCGCAGATGTGTCAATCAGCTTTTCAAGACTGTTACGCATGCCGCGTACATGCCCGTTTACCCGGTAAGCCAGAAACGCCCTTTTATAGCTGCTATGCGCTTCCCCGGTATCCCCGGCTTTCTGCGCGATACTTCCCAGGGCAAGAAGGTCCTGGGCTATTCCCAGGCTGTTTTCCATGCGCCTGTCGTAATCCAAAGCCGCGAGCGCGTTCTCTTTCGCTTCTTCCAGCAGGTTTTGCCGGAAGTAAATAGACGAAAACAAATAGTAATTCGCGGCAAGCTCCATAAAGCGCTTTTCGGCGCGGTTCATGTCCGCCGCTTTCCTGACACAGTCAAGGGCTTCCGCGTATTCTCCGGTATCGCGCAGAAAAGCGCCCATATTATGATACAGGACAGCAAGTTCCACAAGCGCCGAATCAGCTAATCTTTCGTCTTCCAGGGCTTTCCGGTAAATTTCGAGCGCCTTTCCTGAATTGCCACGCCGCAATTCAAACTCGCCGATATTGTTCGCGGACTGTAATAGGGAAACAGGATCGCCATACCCGCGCGCCAGAACCAAAGCCCTGTTATAGTAGTCAAGCGCCTTCTCGTCCTCGCCCGCCTGAAAAAAAACCTTTCCGATGGAATTCAGGGCCGTTATCCGGCCCCCGGTTTCGTCCAGCGCCGTATACGCATCCAGGGAAAGCCGGTAAAACTCCAGGGCTTCATTGTACCGCGCCTCCCGGAAATAGCGGTTCCCCGCCTCCAGATTGCGCGCCGCCTGATTCCGCTTTTCAAAAACCTCCCCTGGATGAGCGTCTGACACGGAAGAACAGGCCGCACACACCAGGCCCGCGACGCACAGCCACAAAAAACGGCGAATCAGGTTCTGGCGAACCAGGCGAATCGGGTTCGGGCGAATCATCTAAAACACCTCGTCCCGGTAGCCCTGCTGCGTTGTCGGCGCCTCAAGCCGCGGGCTTATACCGCCGGAAAGAAGAGGATTGTTCCGCAGCCCCTCAAGAACATCCTGACTCAGCCGGACAGCCTGCCTGCCCTCTTCCAGAAGTTCAAGAATCTGGGGGCGCGCCGTTGTCAAAGTCGTGGAGAAGTTCTTTACCTCGCCCATACTAAAAGACGCGTCGCGCAGAATACTCTCGACCTGGTTAAAAAGCCGGTCATTATCATCAAGCAGAGTCGCAAGAGAACCCTTCGGATCCAGCAGTTTCGTAACAAGCCCCCGCGGATCCCGGCTCATATCATCCAGATTGTTAATAATGCCATTGATACCCGGCCGCGCGTCGCGAAGGAATTTGCTTAAATCCCCCGTAGTCTGTACCAGGTTCTTCATTACATCGCCAAGAGCGGACTCCTCCGCACCAGGCTCATTCAAAGCCCGTATCGTCGTATTCAGAGACACCAGAAGCGCGGTAACATTCTCCAGAATCGGCTCAATATCCTCCACAACCCTCGTAATCGCGTCATCGTCCTTCGCTATCTTTACCAGCCCCCGGCTTACCAGGTAACGGCCCTCAGGAAGATCCAGCGACGGAATATAGGAAAACTCCTCAAGAGGATTCGTCGGCTTCACGCCCTGATGAAAAATCAAATCCCCCCCAAAACCCAACGCGCTGGAAGTATGCTGCAACACGGAATTCTCAAAAACCTTCGGCTGATACGCGTCCTGAATATAGAACCTGATCTCAACGTCGTCATCGTCCGTCAAATAAATATCGGTAATCTTCCCAATCTCAAAACCCTTGAAATTGATAGACATACCCCGCTCCAGCCCCTTCCCCGACGCGAACCGACTGGTATAATAGTAATTCCGCGCAAACCACCGCTGATTAATACCCATCATAATCAGAATAGCCGCCAGAGCTACAACCGCCGCAAGAACAAAGACCCCTACGATTTCACTAGCAAACTGAATTTTAAACTTCATTTTCCACTTAGCTTACTATATACCCCGCAAGCCCGGAACCTGTCAACTCATCCCCAGCCAGGCCCCGAATAAACGCCGCGGAATTTTTAACCCCGTATTTTGGGCGCCTCCCCGGCGCGGAGCGCCGGGGCCGGGCTTTACGCTCCAAGTCCTCGGATTTGCTTATGCAAATCCTGCGGGCTTTCCGCTCCAATCCCTGGCGCCGCGCAGCGGCAGCGCGTCCTGGTGAATGCGAAGCATTCACCAGGACGCATGGGCGAGCAACGAATTTGCATACGCAAATTCGCGACCAGCCCCCCTTGCGCATCCAGGGTTTTTCCAGATATTGAACCGGATATAATTATTTAACTTTTTGTTTGTGTTTTTTTGAAGGCGCCTGAACCGTGAAGGCGGCTTTTATCTGTTTCTCCCGGATTTTCCCCGCGGCGGCCTGTCATACAGAGGTTGTATTTTCATGGGATCCAGATTTGTGATTTCCGCAATATCGCCGGGGGCCCAGCCCCTGCGTATAAGGTTCCGCGCTATCTCAAGGGCTTTTTCCTCCTGGCCTTCTGTCCTGCCCTCTGCCTTACCGCGGGTTTCACCTTCAGCTATCCACTTCTTCGTCAGGCCCGCGTTCTCCAATACCTTTTCCAGGGTCAGCGTCCCGTTCCTCATCCTTAACACCTCCTCTACCGCCTGCTGGTTCGCCAGCAGCAGCGCGTTCAGGTACGCCCTTACCGGCGCGTCCTTGCCCTTTTTCCCGCTCTCCCTTAGTATACTGTCTGCCTGTGAAATATCCAAGTCATCGCTCAGGCTTTTCAGCCACAGATGCTCCCCGGCGGACAGTCTGGCGGTCTCTATTATCTGAATGGGGATAATATCTCCTGTAACGTGATATATCCCGCTGTAGGCCTCTTCCACGCGGTAGCCCCGCGTTTTTTCCAGATGCCGCAGAAGCTCTTTCGGGTAGCGCGAACCCACAAGGCTTATGGTCAGGCTGTCTATATTCTTACT
>JAISAF010000383.1 GCA_031266855.1 Spirochaetales bacterium | reverse complement strand
GTGGGCTTTCCGCTGCAATCCCTTGCGCATGGCAGCTCAGAACCAACTCCTGGAATTGCCACAGGCAATTCCAGGGGCGCCTAATTGCCAACGGCAATTAGGCGCTACAACCCGGCGGGCGCAATTTTGTTGTTACAAAATTGCGGGGTCTGCCACCAGGCACAGCGCGTAACGCGCTGTGCACGTATCCGGCTGCCGCCACCACGCTAACAACAAACTGTTACGCGTACAGGTCTGCCACCAAGCGCGGAGCGAAGCGGAGTGCACGTATCCGGCTGCCGAACGGCAACTCAGAACCAGCCCGCGATTTTGTTCTTACAAAAGATTCTACGCGCCGGCCTTCTTGCTTCGTCCATAAGCGAAGAGTACCAGCAGAATAATAACGCCGTTTACGATTTCCCGGCCCGCCTCGGCAATATCAAGTATTATAAGGATGCTCTGAATCAGATATATGATAACCACGCCGCCCATCGTCCCAAGATAGGAACCGTGACCACCCATAATTGATGTACCGCCAATTACAACTGCCGCGATGGAAATAAGCTGATACCCATTACCCATCGTGTAGTTCGGATATCCGAGGTATCCGATAAGCATTATCCCCGCAATAGTCATCATAAGCGAAGCGATAACGTACACACCGATAAGCGTAAAGCGTGTATTAACACCCGAAAGCCGTGATACGCGCAGACTGCTCCCAATGGCAAAGATTTTACGCCCGAAGGCTGTTTTACGCAGTAAAAATATCGTCAGCGCGCCGATGACCATCCACACCATCACGCAATACCGGAACCCCATGAAGTTTCCTTTCGCGATTGTTGTTACAAAATCGGTTGAACTTCCTTTCAGAACACCCTGGGTATATAAATACGTAATACTCATCAGGATTGAATTCGTGGCAAGCGTCATAACCATCGGGGTAATCTCAAGCCGCGCCACGCCCACGCCCTTGAATAGTCCTATCAAAAGCCCTGTGGACAGAGCCGCCGCAAACCCTATAAGGCCGTTTCCCGTCAACTTTGTGGTTTGAGCAAACACACAGGCTGAAAGTGTAACGGTATACGCTACCGAAAGATCGGCGCCCCCCGTCAATATAACAAGGGTCTGGCCCACACCGATAATCCCTAAAAAACAGGCAAGCACCAGTACCGCCATCAGGTGTTCCGTGCTGAAATAATTCGGCTCCAGAATACCGGAAATGATAAAGAGCACGATAATCATAAGCAGCACGCGGGTCATAGGGGAGAACAGAATAGCACGCAAACTAACTGGTTTTTCTGTTTGTTGTATATGTTCCATTTTTAATTTATGTTTCCTTTCAGGACATTCCTTCGATTTTGCCGTTCCCGAATAATCGTTGAAAAAAAGTTTACCGAAAGCGCAAGAATTAAAATAACTCCCTGCATGAGGTTTTGATAATAAGAGGATATACCCCAAAAAATAAGAAGCCCTACCAGCAGGGACAAAATCATGGCACCCGCGATGGAACCTATGTAGGAACCTTTGCCGCCGGCAAGCGAAGCGCCGCCCAGAACCGCCGCCGCGATGGAATTGTTGGTAAAATTATTCGCGGCTGTCGGGTCGCCGGAACGGGTTTGAGCGGTAAGCAGAATACCGCATATCGCGGCGCACATTCCCGCAATCGCGTATGCCAGCAGTTTTACAGCGTTGATCTTTATACCGCTCAGAAACGCCGCGTTTTCATTACCGCCCACGGCATACAGGGCCTGCCCGTACTTCCGGTTACGGTAGGGTATCCATATAAGTAGCAGGGAAAACAGCAGAATAAGAGCCGACATGGGGATGTATTCCAGCACCCTGCCGGTAAAAAAACGGCCAAACTGCGCCGGAACATCGCCCCCCGGACTCGGACGCACATAGCGGGCAAGCCCGCTGAATATTGAACCTGTAGCCAGCGTAACAATAATAGGCTGTAGCCGCCCATATACAACCACGCACCCGTTGAAAAGCCCGCACAGGCCCCCTAATGCCAGCACGATTATACAGGTTACAATACTGCCCGCCACAAGCGAACCGCCGAACAGATCCATAACCGGCCGCATAATGGTAGCCGCTACACAGTTTGTAAAAATGATAAGAGTCCCTACCGATAAATCTATCCCCGCCGTTAAAATAATCAGGGTTTGCCCCAGGGACGCGATACACAGCGTGATAACCTGGTTAAATATGGACTGCGGCCCATAGCGCGTAAAAAAGTCCGCCTGGAATGAAGCAAAAAGGGACATAACAACCGTCAGCACGCAATACGCAATAATTATATCCCGGTTACGCCGCGCAAAAATACGAATTTCTTCAGAAGATTTCATGCCGCACCGCCAATCCCTATTGATTGAGCTATGATATTTTTTTCTGTGACCTCACTGCCGGAAAGTTCCGACGCGATCTGTCCCTCGTACATGACAAGGACACGGTTGCACAGCGTAAGCAGCTCGGTAAGCTCAGTCGTGTAAAAAAGTATGGAATAACCGTCCCGTGTAAGCCCGGACATTAGATGATAAATTTCATTTTTAGTACCAATATCAATGCCGCGCGTCGGGTCGGACATTAAAATGATTTTGGCATCGGCAAGAAGCGCCTTCGCGAATACCACTTTCTGCTGATTGCCTCCGGACAGGCTGTTTGCCGCCAGCGCCGTATCCGAAACTTTGATTTGAAGATTCCGCACAGCATTTTCAATATTTTTCCGTTCCAGCTTCCGAACAAGGACACCCAGCCGCTGCATTTTTTCAAGCGCCATCAGGGTAATGTTCATAGCAACCGAATGGGACAAAATGAGACCGTCAGTCTTGCGATCCTCCGGCAGAAGAACAATGCCGTTTTTCAGCGCCTGCCTTTCGTTATACACGGTAATGGGGCGTCCATTCACCTTTATGATGCCCGCGTCCAGCGGGCTGTCGCCAAAGAGACTGTGAAGCAGTTCAGTTTGCCCGTGCCCGGAAAGGCCCGCCACACCAAGAATCTCCCCGCGGCGCAGCCGGAAACTTATATTCCTCAATACCCTGCCTTTGGAGGCCCCCTCCACTTCCAGCGCGTAATCCCCCTCAACGCCAATGGGTTTCAAAATTTCCTGCTGGGTACTTTTCTTGCCGGAAATATGCTCCACAATTTCGTCGTCCTTCAGATCGCCCCAGCGGAAAGTCATAATATACCGCGCGTCGCGGAAAATTGTGGCCCTGTCGGCCACCTGATGAAGCTCGTCCATGCGGTGTGAAATAAAAATGACTGCCTTATCCTGCTCTTTGAGCTTCTTTATAAGGCGGAACAGCCATTCAACCTCCCGCTCACCCAAAGCAGAGGTAGCCTCATCGAGAATAAGTATGTCGGGTTTTTTGTAGACAGCCTTCGCAATCTCGACAAGCTGTTTTTCACACAATGTCAAATCGCGCACAAGAAAACGCGGATGCAGATCGAGTTCAAGACTCCGTAAAAAATCCGCCGCCTTACTATAAAGGCGTCTGTAATGGATACGGCCAAAACGATTAACCGGCTCGTTCCCCAAAAAAATGTTTTCCGCAACGGATAAATCCTGAATCAGCGAAAGTTCCTGAAATACGGCGGCAATACCCTGTTTTTGCGCATCAAGCGCGTCCCGTATTTCTATTTGCTGTCCGGCAAGCCGGATTTCTCCCTCATCGCGGGGAACAACGCCGCAGATGATTTTAACCAGAGTGCTTTTGCCGGCTCCGTTCTCACCGATAAGCACATGGGTTTCGCCCTTGCGGCAACTAAATTGCGCTTCTTTCAAGGCTTGTACGCCCGCAAAGTGCTTACTGATTCCAGTAATCCCCAGGTAGGCTTCGGCGCCTTGTTCTTCCGGCATGAACTTCTCCTTAAAATAGAGCTGTTTAGAACCTGTTCAAACTCTCCTTTAGGATTCGGAATTTGGGCGCATTCCGGGGGCGCGAAGCGCCCACTACAATCCAATACCTATCGGAAAGCGACCGTCTTCGGGCGCATTTCCGCTGCAATCCCTTGCGCACCCAGGGTTCTCAGGATTTCAATAGATCCACCGGAAGGTTATCGAACAAGCCTAATAAAAAAACAACGGAGATGTTTACCGCATCTCCATTGTTTCCGGGTAGCCGGCCTTTTTACTTACTTATTTAGGAGCCACTTCCGCAATAGTAAGTTTCCAGGTATTGTCATTATCGGTATAGTCGCAGAGGAAACCGCCTTCCTGAGTCGGCTGATACCATTTTTCTTTTGCTTCCTGCTGGGAAGAACAGGTGGGCGTCGGGATCAACGTCATTTTATCGACTGTTTCTCCGTTCAGAACCCTCAAAGCAACATCAACCGCGGCAGCCACAAGATAGGGGGGCTGAGCCGTCGCGAAAGCGTTCAGGCCAAGTTCCACCCAGTCCTTCATAAAGGCATTGAAAAATTCGCCTTCCGATATGGGTATTTTCGTTACATCATATTTGTACTCGCGCAGGGATTCCACGATTGAATGCCCGCCGCCGCCTTCGCACAAAACGCCGTTAATACCTTTTGAAGCATGAGCGCTCATAAGGTTTGCCATAACCTCGGCGGAGGTCGACAGATCCCATTTCCCGAAACCTTCGCCCAGCACTTTAATATCCGGGTAATTTTTCAGGACATTATTCATGCCTTCGGTACGCATATTGGTAATGGCGGTTCCTTCAATTCCCTTAATCCAGAGAATATTGCCCTTCCCGCCCATTTCTTTAACAAGCCAGTCAGCGAGCAAGCGCCCGAATTCAACCTGGTCGGTATTTACATTGTATACCTTATCGGAATCAATCTGCGCGTCAAAAGCGACAACTACAATACCCCGGTCAGCCGCTTCTTCAAGTACCGAGTTAAGTCCCGTAGCCGAAGCGGCTATAGTAACGATAGCGTCATAGCCTTCCGACATCATATTACGGATTTCATTAATTTGGGCCTGTACATCGTCGCCGGCGCTCGAACAATAGGCTTTTGACAAAACCCCCTCTTTGACGAGACGGGATGTATAGGCGTTAAAAATATTGACACAGCCTGTTCTCCAGGCGTTACCCACATACGAATTACTGAAAGCGACTTTGTAAGCTTTCTTCCCATCGCCCGCCGCAGGAGCCGCCGCCTGCGAACTCCCCCTTGAACATGAAGCCATAAAAACCAGCGCCACAGTTACCAAAACAACCGAAACCCATTTTTTCATCCCATGCCCTCCTTAAATAATTTATGTGATATATCACACCTTTTGAAAGCAAATCTTTCGGAAGTATACCATCGTTTATTAGGAATTGTCAATCATGGAGATTTCGGTGAGGGGAAGCGCCCGTCTTCGGGCGCATTTTTGGCGCTCCGCGCCAAAAACCGGGCTTTCCGCTGCAATCCCTTGCGCGCGCACCAGCGGCAGCGCAAAATTGCGAAGCAATTTTGCCACCAGCCCGGCTGCCGCCGGGTTTACGGCGCCGTCACGGCACATAGTAAAATCAGCAGCCAGTATCCACAACACAAAAAAGTGCCAGGCACCTTTTTGTGTTGCGAAAATTAACGATTGATTTTACTATGCGGCACTGAAAAAAGTGCCTGGCACCTTTTTCAGTGACTGGTACTAAAGCTGCAAGTGTGCCAGATGGCAGAAAACGTGGTGGCGGCGGCTTGAGAACCAGGCCCCGGAATTGCCACGGGCGCTGGCGCGGCGTTGTAAGCGTGGACGCTTGCTCCTGCTCCGGCGCAGGCGGAGTCTGCGCCGGGCGGGGAAATGCCTGGCATCCTTGCGCTACCTTGTCATTGCGCTTCCTGTAATTTTGCCTTCCAGTCCAGCGCGATTTTCCGGTTAAGGGCGGCGATTTTACAAAAGTGTTCGTTGATTTTGAGCGGGTTGCCGTCAGGGTCTTCGTTGGCGTTGCGGACCATACATATTTTGCAAAAGCCCTGGTCTTTACAGTTTAGACATTTGGGGAAATCTTTTTTTCGGAGGTCCCGCAGATACTTCACCTTGGGAGAGTTTCCCCAAATGTCCCGCAAGGGCGTCTTCCGTACATTGCCCACAACATAATCCTGCCAGCCCGCGCAGGGGTAACAGTTGCCGCTTGCCACCATGCAAAGGAACGACACGCATATACCGCAAACAATGTCATTGCCCCTGTCGCGGCTATCCTGTTCTTCAAAAACAGATGCCAAAACTTCTTTTTGATAATTCGTAGAGTTGTTGATAATGCCGCCGATAACGACGCCTGCCTCGTCAAGCGATAAGCGGTTATTAAGGTTGTCCGTAGTGTGGTCATATTTCGCCATCATAATATAATCAGTTACGGCACGGCATTTATGTTTATGTGCCCAATTCAAAACATTAGCATAACAGTTTTTATTTTGCTTCATCACCGGACAGCTTATCTGCAAGGGAATATCGTTTTCAATAAGGCGCAGAATGTTGTCACGGGTTTTGATAAACGAGTTGGGAAGTTTCGTGATTGAATCGTGTATTTCAGGATTCATGCTGTAAAGTGAGACCTGTACCGATGACAGGCGGTTCGCTTTCATCTCCGCTATAATCTCGTCATTTAGCAATGTCAGGTTGCTCAAAATAGTGACTGAAAAATCGTAGTCTTTCGCTTTCCGCAAGAAATCGCAAAAATTTTTATGTAGCATCGGCTCACCGCCCGAAAGGGTCAGACTCAAGACGCCCATCTTCTGGCACTGATCAAGCACATCATAAAAAAGTGCGGGGTCTATATCGCTGATCTTGTTTCCGTGAGGGATGTAGCAGTGGACGCAACGCTCGTTGCAGCGGCTTGAAAGTTCAATTTGGAATGATGTAAGCGTCGGATTGTCTTTAAAATGCTCTTCCAGAAATTCCTGTGTGCTTTTTTGGGCACGGCTGATGATCGGGGTAAAATCCTTCTTTATTGTCTTTGGTTCAAGCGTTGCATAGGAAAAGCGAGTGTCCTTCGCGTAAAGTTCCGCCTCGGTTTCGCCGGAGACGATGAATCCGTCTTCTTCCAGCATCGCATAAAATTCGGCGATGTCCGATTTCAGCGTTTCTGCGTCTGCGCCCTTGAAGGATTGGGCGATTTCCGCCGCAAGCCCGTCAAGCGGTTTCGCCTTGCGTGAAAGCGCGGAAAGAAACACTGCCCCCGAAGCGTCCACAACGCGGTCGCGGAAATCGCTCTGGTTGGTGATATAGCCCACATCTTTAGATGTACCATTGCCGTAGCGGCGGATAAATGTATCAAATTTCTGACGGTAAAGCATAGTTACTTCCTTATCGTGTTAGGATAAAGCCATGTTTAATACTGTCTTTAACAATATTTTTCAACGGCGAATAATCAACAATGGTATTATTTTCCATTACTTCAACGCTGATTTTAATAAGTTCCCCGTCTGCAACTTCCGTAATCATTTTCCCGAACAATTATCCACGTCAAAAAAATGTGCCTGTCTTCCTGTTCGGTTCTAGTGTCATATTTTTTTGTCATGCCAAAAAATATCTTTTTGTTCAACAATCATTATAAGTTTTTCATTTTTCCAGTCGGATGGGGGAGCATCATCCCAAATAGATAATGCTCCCCGGAATGCGAATAGCAACTGCTATTCTGGATTCTAAATGTGTACTGAGCAACCGCATTTTCCACGATCGGGTGTCGCAGAACCGCACGAAGCCGCAAACATACCGTTCTTGCTGTTTTGGGCAAGAACCACCGGTTTTGTATATGCCATTGTTTTCCTCCTTTTATCAGTGTAATAATCAGGAATTCGACGAACCCCTCGCTTATCGGCAAAAGACGGCAATTACAGCTATTTCACCTTCTCGTTATCAATATCATCTTTTGCCTTCTGAACGATTTCATCAAGAAAGGCATTGTCCTTTTCCAAGATGAATTTCATATAAGCGTCAATGTTGTCAGATTCATAACCACCAGCAATGATTTTATCTTCAAGATAAATACACGCCTCATACCCTGCGGAATATTCAATAACGCCGATAAAATGTATTGTTTGCTATTACGGGCATACAGGATTAACTGTATTATTTTGGGGCGGCTGTTTTTCCACCGCTCCATAAGCTCTTTCAGAGTCTGTTTAATAATTTCAGATTCCTTGTTACTGTCCATTAGGAACCATTCCTTTCCATGACCTATACGGGTAATCTAAAAAATGCCCGTACAGGGTACAGGCATTAAGATGAGACGTTTTAGTTTTTTTGAAAGTAATTCCCGCGTTATGAGACTTGTTCGATAACCTTCCGGTTCTCTCACAAGTCTGGCGAATTTGCCGCAAAATGGCGGCAAATTCCGCTGTTTTTATATAGAAGCCGTTTCCGAAGCTATGGGGTTTCTGAACAGCTCTATTGTACCGTGGGGGCGTTGCGGCGCGGGACAGCGTCATGCCCGTGAACGGGAAAAGCGGGGGAAAAAGTTTTACCGGCCCTGTCGGCCTGAATTTAATTCCTAGTAAATCTATCGGGGGGGGGGGGGGGGGGGGGTAAATGCTTAGACTTCCGCGCGTGTTAGGCGAAATTATATTATATTTCCCCGGTTCATAGATTATTCGATCTGCTCTGCCTGACCCAAGGCGAATATACAGTGGCCCTTTATGTCCTCAACTGTTTTCTAAAATACTTCGAACCATATTGGAATCACTTATCGAAACGACACTCATGTTCACAAATGTTCTCATTATCGCGATATCTTCAATTCCATAATGAGTTGATCCTCCATCTGTACTCTTCTGGAAATTTTGTGAATTGTCAGGAAAAAGTATTTACAAAAAAATAATTGTATGGTAAAGTGGAGAAGTAATGAAAAAAGAATTGCGTTTGAATAATAAAGATTTAATTATTCTGAA
>JAISAF010000341.1 GCA_031266855.1 Spirochaetales bacterium | reverse complement strand
GCGATTTTATGGTTTTTTTAAATTTTCGGTTACCCCCCCCCCCCCCCCCCCGATAGGTTTACTAGGAATTATCAATATTTACATTACCTAACTTTTTTTGTCGCGGCTTTCTGCGCGCTGTTTATTTTTGGCGCCTGCGCCTCTACGGAGTCCGCTGATGTGGAAGCCGGCGCTCCGCCGCCCAGTGCCGCGGCGCCCGATCTTGATCCGGCAATCCGGGAAATCGCGGAATATTTTTCAAACGCTCTCCCCGCGGACAGTAGTCTTGCCCTTGTTGGCATAGACGCGCAAACGATGCAGCAGTCGCGTTACATTACCGAGGAGCTTCGGGGCGCGTTGCAGCAGTCGGGGAAATTCCGTTTTGTTGAGCGCGAAAACCTTGGCCGCATTATGGACGAGCTTGATTTTCAGTCTTCGGGCCTTGTGGATGACGAGTCCATTGCCGGGCTGGGGCATCTTGCCGGGGCCGAAACCCTTGTTTACGGAAACGCGTCTCCCCTGGGTTCGCAGTGGCGTCTTACCATATACGCCTCGGCGGTACGCTCCGGCGAATCGCTCCAGCAGACGAAAACGGTTACGTTCCCCGCTCAACTGGAAAGCCGCGAGGACAGCGGTACGGACGCGGCTATCGACAAGGCCGTCTATGAAATGGGCCGGGATCTTGGCAGCCGGAAAACCATTTCCCTGGGCAGGATAAGCCTGCACGGTACGCAGTCGGTAACAGACCTTTCCAATTACCTTGTTGACCGTATAACAGAAAGCGCCCTGGCGCGGACTACCAAATACCGGATCGCGGGCGGAACAGGCGGCGCGACCCAGGCTGTTGTCGAAGGCAGTTTTATTCCTCTGGACGACGGCGCGGAGGTATCGCTGCGGCTTGTGTCCACCTCCGCCGACAAAGCCGTACTGGGTTCAAGCCGTTTCGCTATTCCCGCTGTGGAACTTGAACGCAGACGTCTGTCGGTATATCCGCCGGAGGGCGAGGGCTACGTAACGCCCGCCGAAGCCGAGCGGCTGCAAAAAATCATCGAACGCTACGACGGAAAGGACAACGCCTTCGGGCTTTCCATTACCGTGGATCACCCCACCGGCATCTATTACGACCAGGAATACCTAAGCTTCAGCATCTTCGCCGAAAAGGACTGCTACATCAGAATAAGCCAGGTGGACATTCATGGCCGGGTTCAGGTCATCTACCCCTTAAGCGAAGAAGAACCCAACTTTATTGAAGCCGGTTCCGAGTGGACTGTTCCCGCGGGCATCGATTTTCAGGTAGCCCTCCCGCGCGGAATAGAATACATTCTTGTCTCCGCCTTCGAAAGCCCCTTTGCCATCGAAAAGCCCAAAGCCCCGACACGCATTACCAACACCACGGTAAGCGAAGGCTTCAAGGCCCGTGCCCTCGTGCGCAGGGAAAACAGCCAGCGCGTCGCAGCGTCCGAAGAAGACGACATGGACTGCGCGGCGACAGCACAGTGCAGTTATACCATCCTTCCGCGGCAGTAATGCCAGGGAAGGGAAAAGATATATGAAAAAGCGCGATGCTTTTTCCGGCCAGGAAGGGCGCCTTTTTTGCCCGTGGAAACCACGGGCAAAAAACCGGGCTTTCCGCTCCAAGTCCTCGGATTTGCTTATGCAAATCCTGCGGGCTTTCCGCTGCAATCCCTGGCGCATGAGATGGCCGCAAAATTGCTTACGCAATTTTGCGGCCATCTCATGGTGTCCCACGGGCTTTCCGCGCTTCGCGCGCCATGCTTTTCGTATAGCGGGAGCGCGGGCCGCTGCCTCTGTATTACACAATTCCCATCCGGCATATACCCTTGGTTTGCGCGGTTCACGGTATCCGCGCCCCTGTCTAAAAGATAAATAATCGTACATAGGAGAGAGATATGAAAAAGCGGTTTGTTGTATGTATGTTCCTAAGCCTTTTTATCCTGTTTAGCTGTTCACGGGAATCCGCGCCGGAAGCTCAGCAGGAAGCTCCCGCCTCACAGGAAATTCCCGCCGTCGCGGAAGAACCCGCGCAGCCGGAAACCATTGAAAACGGCTATTCCGGGGCCCTGTCGCTGGCAGTCCTTACCACAGCCGGCGCACCGGCGCAGACGGCTGGCGCCGCTGGCACTGGTACTGCCGCAGAGGTTCCTGATGCTGACGAAGAAGAGATTCCCCTTGTTTCCGGTGTTTCCCTTACCGCCTTTAGTCCCGACGGAGTGTATTTTCTGACGGTCTCAGGCGACGCGGATGTCCGCGTGTGGGACGCTGAAAACGGTAAACAGGAATATATTTTTCACGGCGGCAGCCGGAAAATATCCTGCGCCGCCCTTAGCCCCGCCGCCCTGCAATTCGCTTTCGTGGCGGACAAAAAAATCGTTATTGTCAGCGGGGAAAGCCAGCGTGTAGTCCGCGAGATACCCGCGGGAAATATCGCCGCCATACAGTACACGCAGGACGGCTCCCAGATTATAAGCCTTGATTCAGGCGGCGCGATAAACCGCTGGGACGCGGTAAGCGGGAAAAAACTCCGCACGGAGAAAACCGCTGTTAGCGGCTTTACCAAAGCCTGTATAAGCGGGGACGGGACGCACATCCTCTACGAAAAAGGCGGCTCCCTTCATCTGCGGGATATTGCTTCCGGCAAAGACATAAAAAGTTTTCCCCTGGCGGGAAAAACGGTTTCCCATATAAATTTGAGTTATGACAGCAGCCTATCTGCCGTGGTGTTCGCGGACGGCGCGGTAAGCGTAGTGAATACGCAAACCGGGGAGGAAGTACGGACTTTTTCCGCTTCCGTCCTGCCGGCAGCCATTTCGCGCGATAATACCCGCCTCCTGAGCGCCTCACAGGACGGCGGCGCATGCCTGGAAGACCTTGCCACGGGCAGGGAAATCGTGCGCTATGTGGGTTTTGAAAACGGCGAATGGGTCAGCATTGTCCCGGACGGGTACTACAACGCCTCGGTTCATGGGGCTTCCCTTTTTACCATCACCTCGGAAGACGCTTCCTATTCGCTTGAACAGTTCGCCGAAGCCCTCTACAGGCCGGACAGGGTTGCCGTCAGCGTAAGCGAAAAAACCTCCGCGTCCGGGGTAGAAGCGGCTCCCGTAAGCGGGGAGGAAGGGACTTTCGGGGCAAAAGGCCCCCTTCGCAGCCTCCTGTCGGATGTCTCGACGCCTCCTAAAGTTGAAATTCAGGGCTCCCGGCGGCGCAGCATTACCAGCCCTGAAACACAACTGAAAGTAAAAATAACAGCCCAGGGCGGGGGAACGGGAGTTATTACCGTAAAAAGCGGGCGCACCCTCAAGGGCGTGTACGAGATAGACGATCATCTGGACAGGCGCTACACCGAAAACGGAAAGACCTGTTACGATGTTACCCTGACGGTTCCCCTGAATCCGGGGAAAAACTCCATTGGGGTATCGGTCTTCAACCGCAACCATACAGTTGAATCGGAGCGGGTCAAAACGGAAGTAACCACAAGCTGGGCGGGCGCCGGACAGGCCAGGCCGGTTCTGCACGTACTGGTGGCTGCCATTAAGGAGTACAAAGACCCGCAGTTCAACCTCGATTATACGATAAACGACGCGGATTCCCTTTCGGAATATCTTTCCCGGCAGGCTTCCGGGAGCCTCTATTCCGAGGTAAAGATGCACGCCATACACAACGAAGAAGTAACCCGCGAAGGCTTCAACAAAGCCTTTGACGCGATAAAGGACACGGTTTCACCGCGCGACAGTTTTGTGTTTTTCTTCGCGGGTCACGGCGCGGTGGACGATAACGGCGACTTTTTCTTTGTGCCCTGGGATACGCGGGGTCTTGACGGCCCGCGGGATCGCAACATTACCCGCATGGACATCGTAAAAAATATTCTCAAAATCCCGGCGCAGAACTCCTTTATTCTGCTGGACGCCTGCCAGTCCGGCGCTATCCTCGAAATGGATACGCCGTTTGGACGGCTCCTGAAAGACCTGGATCAGAAGGCCATACTTGCCGCCTCCCTGGGGAATCAGGGTGCGGCGGAGTCCGCAAAGTTCGGGCATGGTATGTTTACCCTTTCGGTTCTGGACGGCATCGGCGGCAAGGCCGGGACTTCTAACGATCGCTACATCGGCGCAAACCAGCTTATCAGTTTTGTACGCGCGGACGTACCGGAAAAGATTACGGGGCTGCGGGCCTCCGCGCAGAAGAGCCGCGAGGGCTTCCGCGCCCTGACACGGCTCTCCGATACGGTGCAGAAACCCGTGGGTTTCCCGCCGGAGGATGATTTTTCCGTCATTGATTTGTGGCTTGAGCCGGGCGAGCTTACCGTGGAAAGCGTGGCGGACGGCAGGCTGCTGATTGCTGGCAGCGATGAAGAGAGCCGTCTTATGAAGCCCGGCGAAAAACATGTAACGCGTCTGAAAGAGGGCCGCTACGAGATTACCTTTACCCTGAGTAATACCCGCATCGAAAGAAGAACCATCGATATGGTAAACAATAAGAATCTGCGTATCAGCTTCGGCGGACGCCGGACGGATGTCGAGGAAATCAAAGACTTTGAATACATAGACGGGGGAACCTTCACGATGGGCAGCCCCGCTTCGGAGCCAGGCCGGCGGGATGATGAGCTTTCGCACAGCGTTACCCTCGCGCCTTTCTACATGGGAAAATTCGAGGTAACACAGAAGGAATATGAGGAACTTATGGAAAACAACCCCTCTGGATTTCCGGGCGAAAACAGGCCGGTGGAAAGCATTTCCTGGTTTGACGCCGTGGCTTACTGCAACGCCCGCAGCGAAAAGGAGGGCCTTACGCCCGCCTATACCCTGCGCGGAAGAAACGTAACCTGGAACCGCCAGGCCACGGGCTACCGGCTGCCCACCGAAGCCGAATGGGAGTTTGCCTGCCGCACGGGAAGCTCCGGCGCGTCGATCTCCAACAAGGCAAACGTCAATACGAAAGAAACAGTCGAAATCGGTTCTTTCGAGGCAAACGCCTGGGGCCTGTACGACATGGTGGGTAATGTGTGGGAGTGGTGCTGGGACTGGTACGGGGAGTACAGCACAGCGGCGCAGACCAACCCCGAAGGCCCAGCCGAGGGGCCGGGCCGCATCGTGCGCGGTGGCGGCTACTACAACGAAGGCGAACTATTGCGTCCTGCCCGCCGGGGCTATGACCCGCCCACACGGGGCGTGGATAATCTGGGTTTACGGCTTGTACGCACACCCCGGCCCGTTTCGGGGAGAAGATAATGCGTAGAGCTTTTGTTTTTCTGTATGCGTTTCTTGTTTTAGGTTTTCCCGCCTTTGCGGACAGCGTAAAGGTCGGGGACTTCGAGGTCGAGGAGTTCGGCACGGGCGCATACCTTGATGTTACCATAACGTCCTACTCCGGCCAGGGCGGAGAGCTTTCCATGCAGATTCCCGGCCGGCCTATTACCATTATCGGCTCGGAAGTTTTTGCTGGAAGAGAAATTACATCGGTGGAAATTCCCACAACCGTAACGGAAATCAGGGACGGGGCTTTCCGGGGCAACCTGCTTGAAGTCCTGGAACTTCCCGGCGCTTTGGCCACGATAGGCGAAGAGGCGTTCAGCGGCAACGATTTGAAACAGGTCGTCCTTCCCCCATATACGGAAACCGTGGGGGACAGGGCTTTTGCCGGAAACCGCATTACGCGCATTACCATCGAGGCCGACGTAAACCTTGGCGGGAACTCTTTTGACCACAACTTTACCTCCTGGTATCTTGCCGCGGGAAGAAACGCGGGAACCTATATATACAGGCTGGGCCGCTGGTATCTGGAATCCGAATGGCTCGAAATTTCCGCGATGGATGATGATCCTATCGACAGGAGTCCCGAAGCCATAGAGCCGCGCGCCGATATTCCGCCGACGATAAACCTGGGGCTTTCCGGGTATGAAACCGTTCCGGTTATGGACTTTGAGGTTGTCGGCCCGGTAAGCGTTACCAGACAGGAAATCATTGACTTTGGCCCCCTGGGGATCCGGACAAGCCGCACAGGTTCGCGCGTTACTTATTTCGACTTAATGATGGAAGCCGCCAGCCTGGGGGCCGATGACGTTGTTGGCGTTCATATTGACACGCGCCTTGACTGGACGCGGATGCTGTTCGATTTTGTGCGCGGCTACCGTATGACCTATACCTACACGGGAACGGGTATCGCGGTGAAGTACACGGGAACCCTGGAACAGCTCAAGTCCGCCCGGCACAGGAATATCGAGGGCCAGGACATAGGCTACGGCGCGCGCGTGGAGCGTTTCCGGCGGGATATGGCGGAACCGGATACGCCTTCAAATGAGACGGATCTGTATCCGCTTCTAAGCGTAGGCGGTTATACCACCTACAATAGCAGGAGTGGGGAAAGCTCTGTGACGGGCGCTATAGGCGGCGTGGAAACGCGCCTTTCGGAAAACTTTTTTCTGGGATTGGAAGGCGGCGTTTATCCTTTTTATTATGAATATGGAGGAAGTAAAAAGGTTCACGGTTTCAGCATAGCCGACATATACGCGGGACTTGCCTTTGACATAGGTTTTCTGTCTCTTGAGGGTATGGCGGGCCTGTACTTCCGCAACGAGGATAAGAACTTCGGTCCGCAGGACCGCTACGGTTTTGGCTACATCGTGGGGGGGAACGTCGGCTTCCGCTCCGGGCCGCATTACCTGTTCGGAGCATTCCGTTACGCGGAAGAACTGAATACAGATGATAATGAGAGCTTGCAAACATTCAGTCCTGGTGTGGGTTACAAATACACCTTCATGCCCACGCTCGCCGACTATTACGCGGAAAAGTACAGAAAAGCCATGGACCGGGAACTGAAAGGAGCGTTTACCGATACACCATATCCGCTTCTGAGCGTGGGCGGCTATTCCGCCTACAACTGGACAGAAGGCACGAAACGCGGCAGCAGCGGCAGATCGGGCTTTATGAGCGGGCTGGAACTGCACCTTTCGGAATTCTTTTTCCTGGGACTTGAAGGCGGCGGTTTCCCGTTTTCTTATGACAAAGGATCCGGAACCGAACTGGACAGTTTTTTCACGAGCGACATATACGCGGGGCTTGCCTTTGACATTGGGGGTCTTTCCCTTGAAGCCCTGGGCGGCCTGTACTACCGTAAGGAGGCAGCCGGGCCGGAGGGCCGTTCCGGCCTTGGCTACATCGCCGGTGGGAACGCCGGTTTCCGCCTGGGGCCGCATTACCTTTTCGGCGCTTTCCGTTACGCGGCGGAACTGAATGAGTTTGACGGGGAGGAGCCTGTGTCCGGAATCAGCGTAGGCGCGGGCTACAAATACACCTATATCCCCCGGCTTCCTGACTACGAAGAAGAATACCAGGACACCCTGGCGCGGGAAAGGGACGCCCTTGAAACGGCGGACGGCCCCGTGGATAGCGGCAGCCTGTACCCCCTGCTGAAAATCGGCGGCTATGGAATGCGTTCCTTAGCAAAGGATAGGGACGGCAATTACAGCCTTGGCGGTATGGCCACACTGGAAGCCCACTTCGCGGGCGGTTCGCCTTTTGCCGGAATGGAAGTTGGCGCTATCCCTTTAATCTATGATGATCCGCATAGCGGAATACGCGAGAGTACATCGAAGCTGATGGGGCTGGGCTATGTGGGGCTGCCCTTACCGACGGCGGGCGACTTTGCCTTTGAACTGCTTCTGGGCGCGTACCTGCGCGATGACGCCTATGATGACGGCTATGATGATGAGGATCCGGGCCTGGGCTATATGCTGGGAATGAACGCGGGTTTTCATTCCGGGGCGGCGTATATTTTCGGTACTTACCGGCATTTTAAGGATACCAGTCTGTCAACAAACATTATTGGACTTGGCATGAAATACGCCCTTGTTTCCGAAGAGGATGAACCGGTACTGACGGAATTGCGGCATCGCGGCTACCGGGAACTGCCCGATCCGGCGACGGAAGACCTTACCTATCCCGTGTTCGGCGCTGGAGCCTGGTATGGA
>JAISAF010000295.1 GCA_031266855.1 Spirochaetales bacterium | reverse complement strand
GCCGTAAACAATTCCTTTTTCCCCTCAAAATAGGCTTTCAGGGTCGACAGCAGAAGGCTCTTGCCGAAGCGCCTTGGACGGCTGAGAAAATAGGGTTTGCCCTCGTTGACAAGCCGGTAAATATACCGGGTCTTATCAACGTACAGGTAGCCTTCGGTGCGGATAGTAACAAAATCCTGTATTCCTATGGGAAATTTACGGAATTCCATATATCCAGTATACCACGGGAAAAGAATAATGGTAAGGGAAGACCTAAAAAGGGCAACGGCATTTAAAATCATTTTGACCGGAATGCTGCTAAAAAACCAGAATTTTTACCCCGAAGTCGAAAAAGTCGAGAAATTTGACGCCTGGCGCTTTTTGATGGCGGTGGTGAGCCGGTTGGTGATAAAGACGCGGTTTTTTGCGTAGCAAAAAACCGCACGGGATAATGGTCGCCCGGGCCGCCGTGAGGCGGCTCGCCCGCGGGGCGCCAGGGATTGTAGGGATGCGAAGCAGCCACACCGCAGGTGGGGCCGGAGCGGTAGCGGAGTCCCGGAAAGCCCGGTTTTTGGCGCGAAGCGCCAAAAAGGCGCTCAAAACATTATGGAAGAAGCTTTTTTAGTTGATGAGCAGATTCAGTCCGCGCAAAACCAGGTAGAGATTTCCTAAAAGTCCGGCTGAAAACAATACAAGCGAGAGCAGTTCAAACCTGACCGCCAGCTTTTCGCAGCGCAGGGCCTGCTTTTCCGCCTGTGAAGCTGCGGGCGACTGGTCTTCTTCCGCCGGTTTTTTTTGCCCGAAGGAGCGGCGTGGCAGTTTCAGGATATCCCGCAGTGCCCGCAAAAAACGCCCCCTGCGCCACAGCTTCCTGTAAAGGACAAAGAAAATCAGGCCCGGCGGGAGCAGCGGAAGGATGGGAACGAGGGACATGGTTATCGACACAATGGCGGGAAACCTGTTCATGGGCGCCGAAAGAAAAAAATAGCTTAGAATCATGCCTGTGAGAATACCCGCTCCAAGGGATACTCCGGTAAAAGGATTCCAGTATTCATTGCGCTGCCGTCCGTACCAGACAGCCCGCTTGAGCAGCGAAGCATTGTCCCCGTCATAGAACAGAACCAGAAACTCGTCTTTCTTTCCTGAACGGAATCTTCCTGTCCTGTTCCTGATGTGCAGGGTTCCCGCCAGAAGCACCTGAATACCTTCGGGCAGGGAACGCACCTTTTCCCAGGCGACAATCTGCGGCGTCTCATCCGGTACAAAAGATTCATTCTCGTCTTCCAGGGAACCGTCCTCCGCGGCGCCGGGATGGAACACGGTTCCGGAAATTGTCTGGGACGGCAGCAGAAACACCTTCTGACCCCTCATGTCCGCGGACAGGGCGACTTCGTCGCTCCGCAGCCAGATAACGTCATCCTCCTGAATAGCTTCAAGTACGCCCAGAAAATAGTACCGCCCGGACAGAACGCCCCGCGCGTCCGGCGAATGCAGGTCCTTGTACGCGACTTCGGGATATTCAAGGGCCTCAACAAGCAGTTTTCGGAATTTTCTCCAGCGGGAGCGCACAAAAAAAGCCCCCAGTCCTGGAATAAAACAGTAAAAGAAAAAGGCCACGGCTGCCAGCACCGCAAAAACAGCGCTATTCAGATCATTCCTCCGTTTTTCGCTTGCGCTTATGAGTAAAAAGACTTAACCTTAATTTATCATGATTGAAAGAA
This sequence comes from Spirochaetales bacterium, assembly GCA_031266855.1. Lineage (GTDB taxonomy): Bacteria > Spirochaetota > Spirochaetia > DTKZ01 > DTKZ01 > JAISAF01. The sequence goes on along the minus strand of JAISAF010000295.1, from coordinate 2,216 downwards.
TTATTGTAGGGGACTTATATGTCAATTGCTATATCTACTTTACGGGAAGAAAGGAATGCTTTCTCATTGACCCGGGTGGGGACGAGCAGGCCATAATAAAAAGACTCGCCGCCCTCAATATGGCTCCGCACGCCCTGGTTTTTACACACGGGCATCTGGATCATATCGCCGCGGCCCTCAAACTCTACGAGTATTTCCTGTCACAGGAAAACAAACTGCCCATAGCTGTTCATAAAGCCGACGGCTTTTATTTCGGGAAAAACGCGGAAGAAAAACACAGGAATGTTTTCGCTCTCATGGGCGGCGAAGCCCTCTTTGAAAGTATTTTCCGCGGAGTCCCCAAAGTCAGCCTCTTTCTGGAGGAAGGCGAAATTATCCCCGGTTCAGACCTTACAGTCATTCACACGCCGGGACACACAAAAGGGAGCGTTTGCCTGTACAACGAAAACAAGAAAATCCTCTTTACCGGCGACACTCTGTTTTGCGAAGGCATAGGCCGCAGCGACCTGCCCGGCGGGGATGCCAGGGCACTTGAAGCCAGTATTCTTAAAAAACTCTATACCCTGCCTCCCGAAACGCGGATTTTCCCTGGCCACGGGCCACAGTCCACGCTGGAGCGGGAAATGAATTACAATCCCTTTATCAGATTAAATAATGCAAGTTAAATTGAATAATTGAAAATTAAATTAAATAATTGAAAAGCTGCCCATCCCAGGAGGCGCCGCTGCCCAAAGCGGGACCGAAAGGCGTTGCCGCGGCATTGTCCACGGAGCGGCGTACATATTTCTGAAGTTCATCAATTATTTTGCCCAAACCAGCCTCCGAAAGCCCTCCGGTATCCGGCTGCTGCCGCCCGCCCCCTTTCAGAAGCGCGAGCCTGTCCAGAAGCGTATCCAGAATCCTCAGCTTGGTAATACTGTAGCCGCCCTGCCCCGTGGGCATACCGGAAATATGCTCGAAACTCACAAACTGGTTCGAGGGCAAACTTACCCGCCCCGCGGCCCCGGCGGCGGCGCGGACAGCGATTACATCGCTTAAAGGGACTGTTCCGGATTTTAACAGCGGCTCAATCATAATTCTACCTCCATGAAATTTATCGGGAAAAAATGAAGGCTTTATAAGGGAAAATTATGATGAGGCTTGTCCGGTAACCTTCCGGTTTTTTCACAAATCCTGTGGAATTTGCCGAGGAATGCGGGAAATTTGTTGCAACGGGCGCTCGCCGCGCCCCGTGAAACGCGCCAAAATCCCGAATCGGAGTAAAATTACAAATAAGTTTTGGAAAAAGGTTCTGCCTACTAAAAAAATACTGAAAAAAAGCCCGTGTACCCGCCCGCCCAAAACGGAAAAACAGGCCGCCGCCTATCTGTTACGCCGCTCGTCCGAAGTCTTGCATTCCACACACATCAAAGCATACGGAATAGCCGTAAGCCGCTCAACAGGGATTTTCTTATTGCATCTGATACACAGCCCGTAACGGCCATTCTCAATACGGGAAAGCGCCGCGTCTATAGCCTTCAAACGTTTTAACTCCTGCGAACCAAGCGCCTCCAGATTTGTCCGGTCGATATCGTCAGCGGCAATATCAACAAGGTCTTTGGGATCCATATCTTCGAGGATTTCGCGGAATTCGGAACTTTCCGCCGCCAGTTTTTCAATGATCTCCTTTTTCAGCGCTTCCAGTGAATCCTTCATTTTCTTCAAAAATCTTTTATCCATCCCAGTCTCCTTATCGCTTCCACAATCATTTCAAAGTCAGAAATCTGCAATAAAACAGCGAAAATGTCAACTATATCTTTGCCATAAACAGCAATTTAACACTATGAATTTTTTTAAAAAAATTGGGCGCATTTCCGGCGCTTCGCCCCGGAAACCGGGCTTTCCGCTCCAAGTCCTCGGATTTGCTAATGCAAATCCTGCGGGCTTTCCGCTACAATCCCTTGCGCGCGCGCAGCGGCAGCGCAAAATCGCTTCGCGATTTTGCCACCAGCCAGGACGCATGGGCGGGCAACCCCCTTGCGCGGCGGCAGCTCAGAAGAAGGCCCCGGAATTGCCTCACGGCAATTCCGGGCATATAATGTTCCGGCTGTTCCGGCGTTTTGGCGGCTGAGGAATAAGGTATGGCAGAAAAAGTCTACGCCGTTAACAGCTATTGGGATATGACAATCCTTGAAGGCGTCGCCGGGTATAATGACAGAACATATTATTTTAATTGT
>JAISAF010000257.1 GCA_031266855.1 Spirochaetales bacterium | reverse complement strand
CTTTCCCTGTGGACTCTGGGACTCGGTTCGGTTCGTATCAGCCCCTGGGAAATCCTAAGCATATTCGCCAGCCGTTTTGGCCTGTCCTCTGAAAGCGTGCCCGAAACAACCCGCCTTATTATCGAAAACCTGCGCCTGCCGCGGATTATCGCGGCCCTCCTTACCGGAGCGGTTCTCTCCGCTTCGGGGACAGCGATGCAGGCGCTTTACCGTAACCCTATGGCGGATCCCTACATCATTGGCATATCCTCCAGCGCGTCCCTGGGCGCTATCCTCGCTTTTTTTCTGAACCTGCCCGCAAGCTGGTACGGGCTTACCGCTTTTCTTCTGTCCCTCGCGACGGCGTTTTTTCTCTACCGCCTTTCCCGGCAGGGCCGCGGCTCTTCCACAACGCTGCTCCTGCTTTTCGGCATAGGCATCTCCTCCCTCTACGGCGCGCTTGGTTCTTTCTTTTTATATTCAGCCGGGGAGGCGGGTTTTTCCGTTCTTATCTGGCTTATGGGCAGCCTGGGCAATATAAGCTGGGCAGAGCTGCGCATCATGGCCCTGCCCATGCTGGCGGGAACGCTGGTACTCAATCTCCTGGCGCGGGAACTGAACCTTCTCTTAACAGGCGAGGAGGAAGCCCAGTGTCTTGGCATGAACGTGGAACGCGTCAAAAAAATCCTGCTTATTATAACAGCGCTTATTACCGCGCTCTCCGTCGCCTACGCGGGCATTATCGGCTTTGTCGGCCTTGTGGTTCCCCATGGTCTGCGGCTTATTTTCGGCGCCAACCACAAACGCCTTATTCCGCTGGCAACTCTGGGAGGAGCTTTTTTCCTGCTTCTGGCGGACACAGCCGCGCGTACGGTTATCGCCCCGGTGGAACTGCCCATAGGCGTTGTTACCGCCGCGGTCGGCGCTCCGGTGTTTCTTGTCCTTCTCCTGAAATCCCGCCGGGCGGCCCTGGAGTAACAATGGAGCCTGTTCCAAAACCCGGAAAGCCCGTGGGGCGCAAAGGATTGCAGCGGAAAGCCCACAGGATTTGCATAAGCAAATCCGAGGACTTGGAGCGGAAAGCCTGGTTTTTTGCCTGGAGGCTGCAAAGCAGACGCCAGGCAAAAAATGCGCGCATTAGTTTTGGACAAGCTCAATGGAGTAACATGGAGTAATTCATGGCAGTCGAAGTACATGATATTTCATTCAATTACGCGAAAACTCCCATCCTGCGCGGAATCTGTTTCCACGCGAAAAAAGGAGAGTTTTTCTGCATCCTCGGCCCAAACGGATCAGGAAAGACAACGCTCATAAAACGGATATGCGCCCTTCACAGTGGACGGGGAAAAACCCTCAGCGGCAGTATACGCATAGCGGGCAGGCCCCTGGAAAGCCTGGGACGCCGTGACATTGCGCGCATAATCGCGGTTGTCCCCCAGCGCAGCTCGCTCTCCGGCGGCCTGAGCGTGCGGGAAACCGTAGAAATGGGCCTGTACGCCACGGCGGGCGGCCCAGTGGAAAACGGCGCCTCCATCCAAAACCGGATAGACAGCATTATGGAAACCCTGGGGCTGCTTGATTACGCCGCGCGCGACATCTATTCCCTCTCCGGCGGAGAATTCCAGAAAGTGCTTCTCGCGCGCGCCCTTGCCCAGAACCCCGAAATACTTATCCTCGATGAAGCCACAGCGCATCTGGATATTCACCACGCCATCGAAATATTCTCGCTGGTCAAAGACCTTACCCGCAGAAAAGCCCTTACAGTCCTCGCGGTTGTACACGACATAAACCTGGCCGCCGGGTTTGCCGACCGCATCATGCTGCTCGACAAAGGCAGATGCGCCGGTACAGGAACCCCGGAGGAAGTTTTAACCGAGGAAATCCTTCAAAACGTTTTCCGCATCCAGGCGCGCGTACTTTCCACACAGGACCAGAAGATCGCCATCCTCCCGCGCTATCCACAGAAAAAGGAAGTATCATTATGGAATTAAATGAATTAAATCTGCACAAAAGGCTGAAATCCCATCACGAAGTCACCGCGGGCCTGGATAAACTCTTTCCATCAAAAGACTCCGGCAAGGACTATCTGCAAAAAATCCTCGCCGGAAATCCCCCCGCCAAGCCCGCGGCAATCTACATTCATGTGCCTTTCTGCTCGAAAATCTGCGGATTCTGTAATCTCAACCGCTCGCTCCTCAACAAAAAAACCAGCGAATATCACCATCTCGTTATAGAAAAAATACGAAAAGCCGCCGCCTGGCCCTACCTGCGGGACACCGGCTTCTCATCCGTATATTTCGGCGGCGGCACACCGACAACCCTTTCGGCGGCCCAATTAGGGGAAATCCTAAACGCCCTGCACGATAATTTCAACCTGAAACCGGAAACGGAAATCTCCGTGGAAACCTCACTCAGTGAATTAACAGACGAAAAACTCCACGTTATGAAAGACAAAGGCGTCAACAGGCTCAGTATCGGCGTACAGTCCTTCCTCGACCGCGGCCGCGGGCTTATGGGACGCAAAGGGGACGCCGCCTTCGCCCTGCGAAGAATGACCGAAATCATCGGCAGCGGATTCAGCAATACAGGAATAGACTTTATCTACAATTATCCCGGCCAAACAGCCGAAGAACTGGAAGCCGAACTGGAAGCGGTTTTTTCCCTCGACATAGCCGGAGCCAGCGTCTACGCCCTTATCCTGATGAAAGGCTCCACCCTTGCAGAAAAAATCCGAACAGGCAGCCTCCCCGCCATCGCCGGCCTGGAAGAAGAAAAAACGTTTTTCCTGAAAATCCTTGAAGCCTTCCGCGGCAAAGGCTTTACGGTTCTGGAACCAACAAAATTTGTACGCCCCGGCAGAGACAACTACACCTACGTGCGCATACAAAACTCATGGCAGGATGTCCTGGCAATCGGCACAGGAGCGGGCGGAAGACTCGGCGATTACGTATATTACTACGCCCCCGTCCCCATGCCCCCCTGGGAGTTCCCCGTTTCACGAATGGGACGCGTCGCCTCCGCGCAGCAGGTTCTCCTCGAAAAAATTTCCGGCAGCCACCAGTTCGGACACTTTATCCCCGAAGAAGCCGCGGAACACAGCGCCCTCTACGCCCGCATCATTGAACACCTCGAAGAAAAAAACCTCCTCACCCGCACACCCGCGGGCGAAACCACCTGCACCGATGAGGGCCTCTTCTACGCATATACTATCAGCCGCTATATCGTGGAAGAACTCGCACAGGCAATGACACAAAAAAAACTCACCACCGAAGGCGCCTTCCCCGCCCCCCGCCGCTCCCTCATCCCGCGCGCGATAGTCACCACCCTCGGCCTCGTCTTTACCGGCCTGGGTTTCGCCGGCATCGCCCTCCCCCTGCTCCCCGCCACCCCATTCTTTCTCGCCGCGCTCTTCTGCTTCGCCCGCGGCTCCCGCCGCTTTCACGACTGGCTCATGTCCAAACCCTTCATCGCCAGGCCCATACAGGACTACCGCAGACAAGGCGGCCTCAGCGCACGCAGAAAACTCCGCATATTAGCCCTGGTCTTCGCAACACTACTCGCCTCAGCAATCATCGTAGGAAAACCCCACGTATGGATCATCCTCGCCGCGGTATTCGCCCTGAAACTCTTTCTATTCCTTTTCGTCATCAAAACAGTAAAAAGCGGCCCCTGATTTTTTCCAGTCATCCGGGCGCATTTTTTTGCCCGCCTTGAGCGGGCAAAAAAACCGGGCTTTCCGCTCCAAGTCCTCGGAAGCGCCCATGCGCTTCCTGTGGGCTTTCCGCTACAATCCCGTGCGCGGACGGCAGCTCAGAACCAGTTCCTGAAATTGCCGTGGCAATTCCAGGCGCAGCTAATTGCCTTTGGCAATTAGCTGCGCGCAACCAGGCGGTCGCAATTTTGGACAAAATTGCGTGATTTGCCACCAGGCGCGTAGCGAAGCGAAGTGCAGTACGCGTCTTTATCACCTGCCGGCTGCCGACCCCAGGAGTTTTCAAAATATTGAACAGGCTCAAAGGCAGGGGAAAGGGATTGGCTATGAACAAAATTAATTATGAAAGCACTTATAAAACATTCCGCCGGTATTTTGCCGCACTGCTGGGCGTGGCAACGGCTTTTATTCATATCGGGCAGTTTACGTATCTGCCGATGGAAAGCATCCGCTTTTTTGCCTGGCATCTTATGCTTGGGTTTATCGTGGTTTTTTTGTATACGCCTACAAAAAAAGAATTTTCAAAGTTTCTGATTCTGGACTGGGCGCTGATACTGCTCGGTATCGTGGCGGGGATTTCGGTTATAACGCAATATGACGAATACTCCATGATGATGCAGAATAACCGCCTGACGCCGTATTTTTTTACTATGGGCGTTATAACCGTGCTTCTGACCCTTGAGGCGGCGCGCAGGGTAATCGGCTGGTTCCTGCCGATTGTCGCGGTTATTACCGTTCTGTATGGCATTTTCGGCGACGGACTGCCTGGCCTTTTGGGACACCGCGGCTACAGCATTCAGCGGGTCATTATTACTATATTCAGCGACCAGGGTATTTTCGGAACTCCCATAGGTGTTTCGGCTTCCAACGTTTATCTGTTTCTGCTGTTTGCGGCTTTTTTGAGTGTGTCCCACGCCGATAGAATATTTCAGAATATCGCGTTAGCCGTTACGGGAAGAAAGCGCGGCGGGCCGGCGAAAATGGCTATTGTGGCGAGCTGCCTGTTTGGCAGTATTTCAGGAAGCGCGGTCGCGAATGTTGTTTCCACGGGAGCGTTTACTATTCCGCTGATGAAGCAGCAGGGCTATGCCAGGCGCTTCGCCGGGGCGGTGGAAGCCGTGGCTTCTACGGGAGGCCAGATTATGCCGCCTATTATGGGCGCGGCGGCTTTTATCCTCAGCGATATTGCCGGTGTACCGTATGGGGCTTTATGCCTCGCGGCCCTGCTTCCGGCGTTGATGTATTATCTAACTCTGTTTAAGATTGTTGATATAGAATCCGTCAGGCACAACCTTCATGGTTTACCCAGGGAAGACCTGCCGCCTGTGCGGGAGGCCATGCGGGGCAGTTTTAAGCTGGGCTGTCCGCTTGCGCTGCTTCTCTTCTTTCTGCTGGTTCTCCAGACTACTCCGATGCTCGCGGCGGTTTATTCCCTCGCGGCCTTGGTTGTCTGTAGTTTTCTGGACAGGAAGGACAGGCTGACCATAAAGCGGGTTATCGAAGGATGCGTCCAGGGTATACGCAGTTTGCCGCAGGTTGTCGCTGCCTGCGCCTGTTCGGGAATTGTTACCGGCATGTTTGCCCTGACCGGCCTGGGCTTAAAGTTTTCGGATTTTATTATGCAGTGGGGTTCTTTTAGTATTCTGCTAAGCCTTGTACTTTCGATGCTTATCTGTATCATCCTCGGCATGGGCCTGCCGACCACCGCGTCCTATATTATCTGCGCTACCGCGATTGCGCCCGCGCTCATCAAAACCGGCATTCCCCCGCTGCCAGCGCATTTGTTTCTGCTGTACTTCGCTTCTATATCCGCCATTACCCCGCCGGTAGCTGTAGCCTCTTTTGCCGCCGCGGGTATCGCAGAAGAAAACGCCTTGAAAGTCGGCATGAGCGCCGTGCGGCTGGGAATCGCGGGCTTCGCGCTTCCTTTTACTTTTGTCCTGAACCCCGATTACCTGCACTTTGGTTTTGACCTATTAACTTTATTTACCTGGATTTCTGCGGCTGTTGTCTGCTATTCGGCGGCCATCGCGATGCAGGGCTTTGTCGAACAAAAAATAACAATACTTGAACGCCTTTTGTACTGCGGCGTAATTGTTTCAGCAATCCAAAGCAGTTATTACCTGTCCGCGGCCGGGTGGATAGTGTTCGGCCTTCTCTTCTTCGGCAGATATATCCAGGCACGAAGAAAGAAAAATCCGCGTGTAACCTGAGCAGGTATGCCGATGGCGCCTTTTTTTGCCCGCTCACGCCGGGCAAAAAAACCGGGCTATCCGCTACAAGTCCTCGGATTTGCATAAGCAAATCCTGCGGGCTTTCCGCTCTATGCGCCCGAAGACGGTCGCTTATCGGCTCTTCGACCTTTGTACACGGCATAGACTTTTTTAAGCCTCTCGCCCGTGTTGCTGGTAAAATCACACGCTGTCCGCGTGCGTTTGTTTGGGCGTGATAGGTATGGATTGTAGTGGGCGCTACCTGCGCCCCCGGAATCCCTTGCGCGCGCAACAGCGGCAGACGCGGCCTTGTATATGCTTTCCGCATATACAAGGCCGCGCATCTGGTTCCAAAGCTGCAAGCGTGAGGGTCACTTGGTAGCGTGGTGGCGGTGAGCCGGAACCGTGAAAGGGATGGGCCGAAGACGGCCCGGGAATCTCTAAAAACTTTTTGTTGCTGATAGTACGCACAGGAACTTTTATACCTGTAAGCGTAACTGTGGGCTGTAATCGTGGTGGCGACAGCCGGTTGGTGATAAAGACGTGCACTCCGCTACGCTGCGCGCTTGGTGGCAGACCACGCAATTTTGCCCCGGCAAAATTGCGACCGCCTGGTTGTGCGCAGCTAATTGCCAAAGGCAATTAGCTGCCCCGGAATTGCCACGGCAATTCCGGGAACTGGTTCTGATCTGCCGCTAAAAAGTGCAAACATTTTTTATTGGGACCATTGACCATTCATGTCGTACTTATTATATTTGCCATACACCCTGGCAGCGGTTCGCTCTGTGGCGACGGGGTATCTTCTTACAGGAGGTTGTTCACTATGGAAACACAGCGGGATACGGGTCTTCCGCCCGGCTATGAAGGGCTTACCTTTGAAAAAGTCTGGGCAATGTTTCAGGAAACC
>JAISAF010000192.1 GCA_031266855.1 Spirochaetales bacterium | reverse complement strand
TAATGATGAATCTAAACCTGTATAATACCCTTTCACTTGAAAATAGACAAATCTTAGACAGAGTCGTTGATGAAGTTCGCGATTGGGAACGGCAGGTGTCTGTTGAAGATGTCAACGTATCTATCAAAGGAATGCAGGATGGCGGTGTTGCTGTTATTGAGGACCTTGATTTTGATTTATGGAGAAAAGCCTGTGCAAATATTTATGATAGTTATCGTGACAAAGTTGACTCTGCACATCTTGATGCATTCCTGAAGTAGGAATATTTTGGATAGCATATAGGCGGGGTGCCCTGCCTGCGCTATCTAGCTGTTTTTTTGAGGGTAATATAGTGAAAAAATTCTTTTTACGCTTTGAAGAAAATATTATATTCCTCTTGCTTCCAGTCACATGTGTTATAATTACTTTTTCTGTATTTGGTCGCTATACTGGACTTTATAATATGTACTGGTCAGAGGAATTGGTTCGCTATTTGTATATTTGGGTTGCTTTTATCGGAATTTCAATGGGTGTAAAATCTAATGCGCATTTTAATGTTCAGTTGATTTTAAATCTGTTACCCCTTCGTATTCGGAAAATAATTCAGAGTTTGGCGACTATTATTGTTATCATATTTTTAAGTATAGTAGTCTACTATAGCGTCTTGCTTTTGCAAAATATCATTATGATGGAGCAAGACTCTCCCATGTTGGGGATTCCCATGTATATACCATATGCGGCTATCACTATAGGCTGTTTTATGATGGAGGTCAGGGTATTTATAAAAATGATTCATGATTTAAGATATCCGAGCGCTGCCATAGATGAAGGAGATGACCAATGATTATTGGATTAGTATTGTTCGGTATTTTATTATTAATGCTGGTGATTGGCGTGCCAATAGCTGTTTCACTTGGAGTAGCAAGCATTATCAGTTTGGCAGTATTTGATCCAAGGGTAGTGCTTTCAGTTATTCCTCAGCGCATGTTTACTTCTGCAGATAATTATGTATTTATGGCTGTTCCGTTTTTTATGTTATCTGGAGAGCTTATGCTATCTGGAGGAATATCGGAAAAATTGATTAATTTTGTGAGAGCATTATTTTGCCGTTTGCCAGCAAGTCTCGCCTGTGTCACAACAGGCGCTTCGGCTTTTTTTGCAGCACTGTCTGGATCAAATCCTGCAACAGTGGCTGCTATTGGCGGGATTATGATCCCAAATATGGTTAAAGATGGTTACCCGGATAGAAGAGCCGCTGCTATATCCGCTGCATCAGGAACTTTAGGGGTGATTATTCCACCTAGTATACCTATGATTACTTTTGCGGTTGCCAGCAATGCTTCAGTAAAATCGCTTTACTTTGGAGGTATAATACCAGGGATATTAATTGCGATAGCATTAATTTTTGTAAATATTTTAACATGTAGAAAATACGGTCTGGCACAGACGAATTTTTCGATTCTCAAGGTTTGGAAGACATTTAAGGATGCTATTTTAGCTTTACTTATGCCTGTGATTATTCTTGGAGGAATTTATACGGGAGTTTTTACACCGACTGAAGCTGCCGCCGTATCTGCGGTATATGCGTTTATTATTGCAAAGTTTGTATACAAAGCTTTGCCGTGGACATTATTCAGAAAGATTACAATTAAAGCCGCAATTAATGCTTCTATTGTACTCTTTGTTATTACTTTAGCGGCTTCTTTTTCATGGTATTTGACAATGAGTGGTGTGTCTGCAAAGATGTCATCGTTTGTAATTGAAGTTTTTAAAACTAAGTTTTTTATATTACTTATGATGAATATTCTTTTACTATTTTTTGGAATGTTATTGAATGCCAGCTCCATTATTCTGCTTCTTACACCAATCTTGTTACCGATAACTACTCAACTTGGGCTTGACCCTGTAGCGGTTGGTATCATTACTGTTGTTAATTGCTCCATTGGTGCAATTACTCCGCCTATGGCTGTCGATTTGTTTGTAGCTTGCCGTATATCAAAAGTATCACTTGAAGATATTAGCTTTAGCGTTTTACCCTTTATGGCGGCGGAGATTTTTGTATGCCTACTGATAACATATGTCCCTGATATTATTATGTTTCTTCCTGATATAATGAGATGACAGGCGTCTGTAATTCTCTGCATTTCGTATCAGATGAGAATACAGATTTTTGATAGTTCTGGAAGTATGAAATTCTTATGTAACCGTAAAATAAATCCGGTCTTCCTCGAAAGGCTTTTCTATGTAAATTCTCAGGGAATTCAAAATTTCTATAGGCGAAAATAAAGGAACCTGTACAGTATGGTCGAGCAATATCTGCAAACCCCGTAAACGCACGTGAAAGCGTGTGATTTTACCAGATTGCATCAGTGCGCCAGCGATTGCAGCGGAAAGCCCGCAGGATTTGCATGGGCAAATCCGAGGACTTGCAGCGGAAAGCGCGGTTTTTTTGCCCGCGCCGCGGGCAAAAAAAGGCGCCCAAATTCTTTACCATACAGCTTCGAAGCGCGCTTCCAGGGACGGGAGATCGACTCCGAGGAGGCGGAGGGTCAGCGTGGCGTTTAGCGGGACATCGCGGCCGGGGTTTACTTTTGTTTCCAGCGCTATGTCCGGCAGGATAAGGGTACACAGCCGTCCGCGTTTTTCCACAACGGTTGCGCTGCCCTGCCAGCCGGGATTCCGCTGGAGGTAAACTAAAGTCCAGTGAAGTTTGGACAGGCGTTCGGTTTTCTGTACCGCGGCGGTAAGCGCGTCGCAGACGCCGATGCGGGCGGTTATTTCGTCGGGGCTTAAAAGTTTTCCGCCACCCAGAAAGGCGCGTAGCTGCTGGTGCAGAACCAAATCGAGGTAACGCCGCAAAGGGCTTGTAGCGCGGCAGTATAATTCCAGCCCCAGGCCCGCGTGAGGCGAGGGCGAAGAGCGGCTGGCGCTGGGGCGAAGTTTTTTGCGGCACTCGTACATATCCGCCAGGGTCTGCGGCTTCGCGGAACTCGCGGAAGAAGATGGAGAAGAAGCGGAAGAATCCGGCGGCTCCTGAGTGGCGTAAGGAATGGGGATGCCGTGGGAAAGGGCGAAGCGGGCGGCGGCCTCCCCGGCCATGAGCATCGCGCCGCTGACCATATCGCCCGATTCGGTCGCGGCAAGAGGACGAATGCTCACCTCCCCGCCGGCGGCGCGGATTTTTACTTCGGGAAGCTCTATACGCAGAGCGCCGTTTCTCGTGCGGCGCGCATTGTAACAGGAAGTTATTTCATATATGTCCCGCAGGGGCGGCTCCCGCAGGGCCGCCTGAGCCTGGGCATAGCTCATGCGCCTAACACGGATTTTCGTCAGCCTGATTCCGGTTTCCGCGATCGAACCGTCCCCGTTCAGGCTCAGGCAAAAAGACAGGGCCGGGGAAACTTCCTGAAGTCCCAGGCCGAACAGCGCGATCATCCCAGGCGCAAGCATAGGAATCTTTTTCTCCGGCAGGTACAGCGTCGCGCCCAGGTCCCGCGCCGCGAGGTCCTCCTCCGATCCGGGCCGTATGACACACGCGGGATCAGCCACATGCACCCAAAGTTTCCCGTCATCAAAGGAAACCGCGTCATCCGGATCCTCACTGTCCTCATCGTCAATAGCAAAAGCTTCAAGATGCGTTAAATCAAGGCGATCCTCTTCGGAAGACGCTGCCAGCGGAAGCGGCGTTGCCAGCGACAGAGGCGACAGCGACGGCGGAAGCGGCGGGTAGGAAGGCGCCGCGGACAAACCCATACGGCTGATATAGGGATTAACCGTGGAATCCCACAAACCCAGTTTCAGAAGCAGGGAATGCGCGGCTTCAGGAGTATTTGAAAGCCCAAGTTCCTTCAAAACGCGGCTCGCCGAAGTCTTCCCAAAAGCAAAAGCTTCCAGCTCCCCAAAATACTTAAAGTCTTCGCTCCCGATCTTTTCCCCGCCACCAAAAGCGGCGCTCCTCACCCTGCCTAAAAAATTCTCCCTGTCCCCAGCCTCACGCTTTTTCGCCTCACGCGCCGCGGCCTCCTTTTCATACTCCTCCCGCGAAAGCACATACACCTCACCAGGCGATCCCCGCAAATACAATCCATCCACAAGCAGCCCGTACACCCCAAGCGCCGCGGTAGGAGAAAAATCCCCATACAGAATCTCCGCAAAAGCGGCAAGCGATGTCTTCTGCCCCTGAAAAATTTCCCACGCCGCCTCTATATCCTCCGCCGGTTTATCAGGCGCATCGAAGCAGTCAGCGGGCCCCGGATGCAGGAAAACAATATCCTTCGGACGCACACTCATCACGCGCCCATCCGGCAAAACGATCTCAATCTTCGCACCCGCCGACATGACCCGCGCCGGACGCGTCTTATATATCACAAGATTGCCCGACCGGAACACCCCATCATCCGCACTACTCATGGCAAAAGTATATAGGGGAAACAAATATTGCGCCAGATAAATGGGCGCCTTTTTTTGCCCGCAACGAGCGGGCAAAAAAACCGGGCTATCCGCTCCAAGTCCTCGGAATTGCCAATGCAATTCCTGTGGGCTTTCCGCTCCTATCCCTGGCGCGAGCCCAGCGGCAGACCCGCGGAATTGCATACGCAATTCCGCGGCCCGGCACAGCGCAAAGGACTAATGACGCCTAACGTTCCGGGTATAAGAATTGGACATCCGTTATGCACAGACAGAGGCCAGTATACGAAATTATTTTACTATCCCTAAGCGTTATGTGCTATTCTAGTAAATACGGATACGAATTAATATATTTGGATGAAAAATATAGAATATCAACCACCCCGCGCAAGCGGCGTGGTATGGTTGTTTCCGATAGGTATGGATTGTATCGTGGGTTTAATACCAGCGTCATCCAACAATACGGCAGAATTAAGAACCGCCCCTTGGGCTAAACTTGACTCACAGAATTTTTTAACCGCGAAGTCGAAGAAGTCAAGAAAGTGTTCATTCAACTTACTCTGGAACCTGGACTATTTTAGCTATTCTTTCCCGTTCAGAAGATAAAAATTTGGTGTCTATCGCCCTTCTTTATACTTTTTCGACTTAGCGGTAAATTTTTCTTTGCGGTACAGTATAATCATCCCCTTTCGAATTGTGGGTCAAGTTTAGGTATACAGCCGGAACCTTACGGAAAAGGCGGCATGCGTCTTTTTTCTCCGCCGTAACAGCGGTAAAAAAATATCCCCTGAAAGTCCTAATACCTCAAAATAATAAAAAATAATAAAAATAGGACTGTTAAAAATCAGTGATAATGTCCCCTTATAAAACCAATAGAAATGTCCCCTTTGGTAGAATGGCATCAGGAGGCGTACATGGCCGGGAGATTACCAATGGGACAAAAGGAATTGCTGA
>JAISAF010000179.1 GCA_031266855.1 Spirochaetales bacterium | reverse complement strand
CGCTGACGGGCAGGAAAAAGATACGGGCACATCGCGGACGCGTTTGACCGTATGTGTCGGCAGTTCCTGCCACTTAAAAGGATCCCGGCGCATCGTGGAACAATTACAGGCTTTAATCGCGGCCTCCGGTTTGGAAGACAGGATTGAGCTAGGCGGAGCTTTCTGTATGGGCAGGTGCGTAAACGGCGTATCGCTTGTGCTGAACGGCATATACCATTCCTTAAAGCCCGAAGATACAGGCGCGTTCTTTACGGAAAATATTCTAAAAAAAATGAGCGGAACATGAGCGATTACCTGAATCTGAAAACAGCCAACTGCAAAAACTGTTACAAGTGCATCCGTCATTGCCCGGTAAAATCCATCCGCTTTGAAAATAATCATGCGCAGATTATTACCGAAGAGTGTATCCTGTGCGGCAATTGTTTCGTCGTCTGTCCCCAGAAGGCGAAGGAAATCCGCAATGATACAGGGAAGGCCGAAAGCCTGATCCAAAGCGGGGCAAAAGTTTATGCGAGTATCGCGCCTTCTTTCGCGGCGAATTACATAAACGCGCGGACCGGGCAGGGCTATTCCCTGTCCGCCTTTACGCGGGCGCTGAAAAAACTGGGCTTTGCCGGCGCCGAGGAAACGGCGCGGGGGGCTGCCATTGTCAAGCGGCAGTACGAGCGGATGGTAGATGCCGCGCGGCAGGATGTGATTATCAGCTCCTGCTGTCACAGCATAAATCAGCTTATTCAGAAATACTACCCGGAGGTTCTGCCCGCTGTCGCGAAGGTAATTTCCCCCATGCAGGCGCATTGCATGGATATAAAACGCCGCTTCCGGGGCGCCAGGACGGTTTTTATCGGGCCGTGTATTTCAAAAAAAGCCGAGGCGGAAACCTACGGCGGTTTCGCCGACTGCGTACTTACCTTTGACGAACTTTCGGACTGGCTGTCCAGGAGTAATATCCGGCTGGAAGAAACTGAAGAGGAAGACTCCTGTCAGGGCCTGACCCGGTTTTTTCCGGTTGCGGGCGGGGTACTGCGGAGCATGCGGAAATTAAACCCGGACTACAGCTATATCTGCGTAGACGGGATTGAGAACTGCGTCGCGGCTATCGGGGATGTTGCCGGAGGGAAATTAAAAAAGTGTTTTATTGAGATGTCCGCCTGCACGGGGAGCTGTAGCGGGGGGCCGGTGATGGAAAAAAGGCTGATGCCGGTACGCAATTATATTGCCATAGCACAGTATGCCAGGGAGAGCGATTTTGATACAGAAGATTATCCCGAAGAAGCCTTGAGTAAAGACATAAGCTCCCTGCGGAAGCCGTACATCCATCTGGGAGACAGCGCGATACTGGAAGTTCTGCGGAAAATCGGGAAAACCAAACCGGAGCAGGAACTTAACTGCGGAACCTGCGGCTACAATACCTGCCGCGATAAGGCGCGGGCGGTACTGGAGGGAAAGGCAAATCTGTTTATGTGTCTTCCCTACCTTATAGAAAAGGCTGAGTCTTTCTCTGACAATATCATAAAAAATACTCCCAACGGCGTCATCGTTCTGAATGAAATGATGGAAGTCCAGCAGATTAACGCGGCCGCCTGTAAAATGCTGAATATAACGCCTTCGCATATTCTGGGAGACCAGGTAGTGCGTATCATGGATCCCGATCCCTTCCTTGAGGCGGTCGAGGAGGCGAAGAACACATATAACCGGATAGTGTATTTGCCTGAGTATGAAAAATACGTTTCGCAAACGGTTGTGTATGACAAAACCTATCATATCATCATCTGTATTATGCGGGATGTAACCGAGGAGACCTGCCGGGTAAAATCCAAAGAGGATTTTACCCGGCAGGCGATAGAGATAACGGATAAAGTTATTGAGAAACAGATGCGCTCGGTACAGGAAATAGCGTCCCTTTTAGGCGAAACAACGGCGGAGACAAAGATTGCGCTTACCAGGCTTAAGGAAAGCATTCTGCATGAGGAGCGGCAGCAATCCCCGGTTTAGGCTCATAGCAGGAACCACTGACAGCCGGGGCCCGTCAGTGAAGAAAAATGGGTTCCCCTCCCGGAGGGCGGCCCTCCCCATTTTTCTTTACTGACACCCGCTACAGAGGCATGAGACTAATACAGATTGCTTTTTTAAGGGGTTACTGGTGGTAAAAACATCCAAATTGTAAACAATTTGGATGTTTTTCCTGATTTTGAAGGATACTTTTTTGAAACTGAGAATTACTGATGAGGAGAAGCGGCAATGAATACGCTGTGTACCGATGTGGGATATGTAAGCCTGAACAAGCAGGGGGAACAGCTTTGCGGCGATCATGTTGAGGTTGTTCATTCGCACAGAGCCGAACATGCCGGGGAGTTTACCATAGCCGTCCTGGCCGACGGGCTGGGGAGCGGGGTAAAGGCCAGTATTCTGTCAACGCTGACATCGAAAATCATTTCAACCATGATGGCAAACTCGCTTACCGTGGAAGACTGTGTGGCGACGATTGCCTCGACCCTGCCGGTCTGCAAGGTCCGCCAGGTTGCTTATTCCACGTTTACCATCGTGCGCATAACCAATAATCTTGATGCTGAAATTATCCACTACGACAATCCCCACGTTATTCTCCTGCGGGAAGGGAAAAACTTCGCATATACCACCATTACAGAAACTATTGGTACAAAGACCATCTGCAAGGCCCGCCTGAAGGTACAGGAGAATGATACTTTTATCGCCGTAAGCGACGGGGCGGTTCACGCGGGTATCGGGAAAACCCTGAATTTCGGCTGGCAGCGCGAGGATATAATCAGGTACATCGAGGAAAACTATGAGCGCGGGTTTACCGCCAAAACACTGTGCTCGATGCTTTTGAATAAGTGTTATTCCCTCTACGGCGGCGAGCCGGGCGACGATACGACAGTATGCACGCTGAAAATCCGCCGCCGCCAGCCTATTAACCTGCTGATAGGGCCTCCTGAGAGTCCTGGCGATGTGCCGAAAATGATGGCGCTTTTTTTCGCGAAGGAAGGAAGGCACATTGTCTGCGGCGGGACAACGGCGGGCCTGGCGGCGGGCTTTTTGGGCAGGCCGCTGGAAATGGGCGTCCCCGAATATATGGATCCCGCCATACCGCCTGTTGCGAAAATTGAGGGTGTCGATGTGGTAAGCGAAGGGGTGATTACCATTCATAAAGTTCTGGAATACGCGAAGGATTATATCAGGGACAATGAAAACTATGCCTACTGGAATTACGGGAAAGACGGGGCTTCGCAGATTGCGCGGCTTCTTTTTGAGGAGGCGACCGATATTAATTTTTATGTGGGAAAGGCCATCAATCCCGCGCATCAGAATCCGGATCTGCCTATTGGGTTTAGTATCAAGATGCGTCTTATTGACGAGCTTGCGGCCTGTTTGAAACAGATGGGGAAACAGATAAAGGTTAGTCATTTTTAACACACAGAAAGGAGTGGACAGCGTGGAAAAAGAAAGTGGAGGCGGCGTGAATGGATACGTGTTTTGATTACGGGCTTATTGACGCCCTTGCCAGTGAAACGGGGGGCGGACCCAGTGGCATTATTGCTATTTTGCAGGGGGTACAGGAACAGTACAGGTATCTGCCGCGGGAGGTTTTTCCCTATTTGTCAAAAAAGCTGGGGGTAAGCGAGGCGCGGATTTACAGTGTCGCCACGTTTTATGAGAATTTTTCCCTGGAACCCAAGGGGCGGTTTGTTATTAAAATCTGTGATGGGACTGCCTGTCATGTTCGTAAATCGATTCCTATTCTGGAGCGGCTTCGGGCGGAACTGGGGCTTTCTGAATCAAAGGTAACTACCGCTGATTTGGGTTTTACCGTGGAGACTGTTTCCTGCCTGGGGGCCTGTGGCCTTGCGCCGGTGATGACGGTTAATGACCGGGTTTATCCCGCGATGACGCCGGATAAGGCTGTGGAACTGCTGGAGGAGTTGAAAAGAACGCCGGAGGCGGGAGTGGAGGATATACCTGTGCGTTGAGGGCTGGCAGCGAATTTGCGAATGCAAATTCGCTGCTCGCTGTGCGGCGCAATGGGATTGTAGCGGAAAGCCCGCAGGATTTGCATTGGCAAATCCGAGGACTTGGAGCGGAAAGCCCGGTTTTTTGCCTGGAGAGTGCGAAGCAGTCGCCAGGCAAAAAATGCGCACATGAGTTTTGGAACAAGCTCTATATTTTGCGGGAAAATAATTATGCCCGAATTGAAAGATTGGGGATTTGAAAAGGGGTACGGCACATGCGTTTACAGGACAGGGCCGCTTTGGAGCGGGCAAGAAAGGGCTACGGGA
>JAISAF010000109.1 GCA_031266855.1 Spirochaetales bacterium | reverse complement strand
ACTTCCGCGACTTCGCGGTAAATTTTCCTGTACGCATTGAGCGGCGAAGCTGTTTGGCTTGAATATTTTCCTTATATGAAAATTATGCATGCAATGCCAAGAATAATACACGCGATACCGCCGGCGCCAAAAAGGAAACGGGCAGCGCCGCGTCCAAATATATTTGCTATACCTTCTATTTTCCGGGCATTATAACTGTGTCCCTGAAATATCCAGGCCCAATTAAAAATTGCTGCCAAAAGCATAAATATACCTAGTAAAACGACAAAAACAGCAAAATACTTTGGATTTTCCGTAAAAATATTCCGTATTTGTTCAAATATATCCGGTTCCCTATTATCCATAAAAATTTATTTTATTAATTTTATTTTCGTGTGTCAATAAGGAAACGGCAGGTTAGAATTTTTACCGCAAAGTCGAAAAAGTCTAATAAGTTTTTGTTCGTTAGGTCTCTTTTCCCTTTTTTTCGACTTCGCGGTGAATCTTTTCTTCTTTGTTACGCCTCCGCCAGAATCCTGTCGTACATGGCAAGGAGTTTTTTTGCCCCTTCCTCCCAGGAAAAAAGGCGCACGCGTTCCAGGCCGCGCCGTATCAGGTTTTCCCGCGCGGGAACGTTAGCGCTCAGGTCTTCCATAGCGGCGGCCAGCGCGCAAACGTCATGGGGGTTTTCAACGACTATGGCCGCGTCCCCGACAATTTCAGGAACGGCAAAGGCCGCCGTGGTTATGACCGGACAGCCCGCGGCCATAGCTTCGATATTGGGTATGCCGAAGCCTTCGGCCAGCGTGGGGAATACAAAAAAATCCGCGCCGGAAAGGAATTCAGCGGCTTCGGTTTCAGGAATAAACCCTGGACAAAGAAGCCTGCCGTCTATGTGGAGTTCGCGGGCCTTGCGCAGTACGCCCGGATCATCCCAGCCCTTTCCCGCGCAGACAAGCGTATGGTTTTTCCCTTTTCCCGCGGCAAACATGGCGAAGGCTTCCAGCAGTACCCAGGGATTTTTGCGCTCGGAAAAACGGCTGATATGAAAAATGTACGGCCCGCGCAGCCCGTATTTGAGCGGCGCGCGAAGCGTTTGGATATCGCGCGGATGGTATTCACTGCCGATACCATTGTAGGCTACGGTTATCCGCTCTTCCCGGACACGGAAATGCCGCACAAGGTAATTTTTCGTACTGTTGGAAACAGTCAGAATGCCGTCCATCCGCCGCGCGAAAACAGGAACAAGAAACCTCTCGTGAAACATCTCCAAGGGGCCGAAGAACCGCGGTAAAAGAAGCTGCTCCACCCCGTGGATCGTCGCGGTCATTTTGTTCGGTACAAACCAGATAGGCGAGTAAATCGTCAGTGGCGTATAATGCACAAGGTCAAACTTTTCCCGGCGCAGAACAAGGGCAAAACGTAGAGGATTGCGGGGAACGATGATTTCCTTTACCCTCCGGTATATAGGGTTTTCGGATTCCTTATAATGGAGAAACGTAAAATCGATTTTATTCTGAGTCCGCGCCTGGTTCTGATCCAGAACCTTCGCCATAATTTCGTTTAACTGATGACCGGAACCGGATCTCCAGTTGTCGAGTTGTTTAGTAAAAACCGCGATTCGCGGGGTAGACGGCATATTCATTTGTCTGTCATTATATAAGCTTACGGGCCTGTTCAACAACCGGGAAAACCCCCGGGCGCGGGCCGGCTGGTGATAAAGACGCGTACAGCGCGTTACGCGCTGTGCCTGGCGGCAGACCTGCACGCGTAACTGTAGGCTGAAAGCGTGGTGGCGGCAGCCGGTGGTGATACAGCCGTGCACAGCGCATAACGCGCTGTGCCTGGTGGCAGACCACGCAATTTTGTCCCAAAATTGCGACCGGCTGTTATGCGCAACTAATTGCCAAAGGCAATTGCGTGGCTTGTTTCTGAGTTGCGGCCGCGCAAGGGATTGTAGCGGAAAGCCCGCAGGATTTGCATAAGCAAATCCGAGGACTTGGAGCGGAAAGCCCGGTTTGCGGCGTTAGCCGCAAATGCGCCCGAATTCTGATATTGGAACGGAATTAAAGATGCTGGAGAGACTCTAAGGCTGGTATGAACAAAATAAGCGTATTTACCCTGGTGGACAGAATTGCCTGTTTTTATTCCCTGTATCCCTTCCTGCTGTTCGGTGGGAAAGGCCGTTTCGATTTTACCGCTTCCGCGCGCTGGTGCCTGACCGAAGATACAAACGATGTTCTGATTATGATGCGGCAGTTTATTAAACCCGATGTGGTAGACACCGGGCTGCTGCAAAAACTCCGCGCGAAATACAAAACGCTTGTATACTTTCACGACGACGCGGGCGGTGGCATTCCGCGGCTTGAAGTCCTTCCATACATAGATCTTTTTTACACAAAGGCGCTTTTCAGGGACAGAACGCTTTATAAAAAACCGCTCTACGGGAAGGAATTGTATTCCGATTATTATCACAGCAAATACGGCGTTGAGGACCCGGCTCCAAAACAGCGGGCCGTGGCGGAGGACGAATCCCAGCTTGCGAAATTGCGGCTTTCCTGGAATATCGGTGCGGGAGACTACCCGAGGGAAAAACTGCGCCAGCGGGCCGGTGTCGCGTGCGCCAGGGTTTTTGGCCCCCGTGCCGCGCGTTTTTTTTATACCCAAAAACAGATGCCAGCGGATCCGGTTTCCCTGAACAGCGGGGAAATAGATGTTCACGCGCGTATACTCGCTACGGGGCAGCCTTCCATCGCCTATCAGCGCGTTCTTATTATGGAACGCATCGCGGGCGATCCCCGCTTTCTGCTGGGCGGCGCGTCCCAGAAACGCTACAACAGGGAGCTTTCCCGTTCGAAAATCGTTCTTTCCCCTTTTGGCTGGGGCGAGCTGTGCCTTCGGGATTTTGAGGCCGTCCGCGCCGGCAGCCTCCTCTTAAAACCGCACATGGAACATCTGGAAACCTGGCCCGATATTTTCCGCCCCCATGAAACCTACGTGCCTTTTTCCTGGGACGCGGACGACCTCCTTGAAAAAACCAGCGCCTATCTGGCGGACGGCTGTCTGCGGCGGAACCTCGCCCGCGCCGCGCTGGACGCCTACAGAAGCCAGCTTGCGGGCCTTGAAGAAAGATTTGAATCAATCATAAAGGAAATAATTTCGCTATGAAGTATACCATGAAAGATATTACCAATTCCCTAAGTCCTGAAAAACGCAGAACAAACGGCTACTGGGACCGCCTCGTGGTACGTCCTGTTTCCTACCCGGTAACATGGCTCGCCCTTGCCTGCGGCCTAAGCCCAAACGCCGTTACCTGGATCAGCGTTTTCGTTGTCATAACCGGCAGCGCCCTCTTTGCCATAACAAACGGCATTCCTCAATGGGCGGGCATCGGAGCGTTATTCATTTTCTCTGTTCTTGACGCCGTCGACGGCAATATGGCGCGAACCACAAAAAAATTCAATCCCTGGGGATCATGGACAGACGCCGCGGGCGGCTATATCGCGTATACCGCCACTCTTCTTGCTCTGGGCATAGCCGCCGAACGCGCCGGAGGTTTTTACGGCCCCGCCGGACTATGTATTTTCCTGGGCGGCTTTTCCTCCGCCGCCAATATGCTGATGCGGGCCTGCGTACAGTCGCACAGGTCCTTTCAAACTGCACTGGAAGGCGCTCCCGCGAAAACCAGCGCCAGCGGAGAAAAATGGATATCCGAAAACCTCGGCATTACCGGCATTATGGACGCCCTCCTCGCGCTCGGCCTTGCCTTTCATTTTCTGCACTGGGTACTCTGTTTTTATACCCTGCTCTACGGCCTGGGATCGGTGTGGGTTATCCTGAAACTCGCGCTCAAAACAAAAAACAGCGGGCGCTAAAACCTCAACGCGCCGCGAAACGCATAGGAATTTGTATCCATCTGTTTTGGGCGCATTCCGGGGGCGCGTGAGCGCCCGCTACAATCCATACTTATCGGAAAGCGACCGTCTTCGGGCGCATTGGAGCGGAAAGCCCGGTTTTTTTGCCCGCGCATGCGGGCAAGAAAACGCGCCATACTGATTGGGA
>JAISAF010000105.1 GCA_031266855.1 Spirochaetales bacterium | reverse complement strand
GCGATGGCCAGCCTGAATGGGATTACCAGGCGCCGCGGGGGCCGAAGGGCCGTGGAAAACGGGGGAGGCGGAAGTCAAAACGCGGGGGGCTGGGTTACGGTGTCAACTTGAAATACTGGGAATCCGAGCGGCCCATAATTATGAGCGGGGAGGAGTTTGCCGCGACGGGCGTTTATATCCGGCCTAATGGCGTTTCCCTGACGGCGTTTGTTCTTTTGGGGCTTTTTATTTTCGCGGTACTGGCTTTTGTATTTTATGAGGTTTTCAAGGCGCCGTCTCAGCCGCCTTTGGCGCGGGCGTTTTTTCTTTTGTGCGCTGTGGGGAATCAAAAGCGGGAAGTCAAAAATCAAAACAAAAATTAAAATTAAAGCTGAAATTAAGACGAAAGCTAAAATTAAGACGAAAACTGAAACGAAAATCAGAATAAAAAACAAAACGGCAAAAATGAGTTTGGGTAAACTGGTTTTTCTTTTTATTGTTTTCGTGTGTCTTCTTGCCTGTGGCGAATCCGGCGAATCCGTGGAGAATTTTTCGGTGTCGGCGCCGGAGCTTCTTCAAATGATTCGCTCGGATGCCCGTATTGCCCGGAAGCTCGATCTTTCTTCGGTCGATACGCAGCCTTATATCCGGGATCATCCGGGGGCGGCGTACTACTTTGCCTGCGGGCTGCTGGATTTGGGTATAGACAGGGAAGCGGATATTCTTCTGGAAAAAACCTTTCAATACGACAGCGGCCCCTGGAGGAGGGAGGCGGGCAGGGAACTGGCGTCCCGGATGAAGGCGGGCACTGGTCTTATGCGTATTGCTGTGCGCTATGAGCAGCTTTATCCCGGCGATGTGCGATCGCCCCTTATTATGATGAAGGCTCTTCACGCGTCGGGGGCGAATCTGGATCTGCTGCGGCTGACTGAGGAGTTCACGGCGCGGCTTGCGGAGGAGGTAACTCCGCGGGTTTTGAGCGAAGCCCTCCTGTACCGGGCGCGGGCGGAAGCGGGCGTGAACCATCCCCGTTTCCCGGAAACGATACGGAAACTTTTTTATTCCTGTCCGGCTTCCGCGATTCATCAGGAAGCGTGGGAGGATTTCTTTGTGCCGGACAGTTTGGAAACTTCTGACACTTCGAATACTTCGGACACCTCGAACACCTCGAACACTTCGGACAGGAACGGAAAATTTTTTTCGCGGGACGAACGGGATTTTTTCAGGGCGAAAACCAGGGTGGCCGTGGGCGAATGGGCGGCGGCCCTGGCCGCCTATAAAACGCGGATTCCCTTCTCGGCAGGGGAGCCGGCTTTTCTGCGTGAATATGCCGAAGTTCTGCACAGGGCCCTGGGATGGAGAAACAGCATTGCGGAACTCACGCGGCTTCTTCCCGGTCTTCAGGGGGATTCCCGTCTTGTCTGCGAGGAATATTTGGGAAAACTCTACCGCACAGGCGGACAGTACGATAAAAGCGTTTCGGCGTTGCAGAGTGCTCTTGAGGCTTTGGGGAACCGGAAAGATATTTTCCCGGTTTCTGAAAATGAGGAAACCCAGAAGGACAGGATCATCTGGTATCTTTTGAGCAGCACCCTGAGAGGTTCTCCTCATAAGATGATGGAGGCTCTGCCTGCCTATTTTCCCGGTATTGAGGATCCCGGCTATTTTTTCGATTTGTTTGAATCCCTGACTTCCACCCTGGTACGCGGGCGGGACTGGAAAAGCCTTGCCTCCCTGTGGACGCTTCTGCGGGGCCGCGGCGGCTATGAAAGGGAACGCGCCCGCGCGGCCTTTCTTACAGCCTGCGCGCTGCGGGCGGGGCTTTACTCATCTCCGCCGGGAAGCCTTCCCGGAGCGCGGGAGCTGTTTGAATATGCCTTTGCCAACGCGGATCCCTATTACAGAATTCTCGCGGGCCTTATCCTGAAAAAAGACGCCCCAGTCTCCCAGTCCGCGGGAATGGAGTTTATCTTCCCGGCGCCGGAGGAGAAAACTCCCAATGCCCCGTCCGCGCTGCCCGCCCCGTCCATCCCCGCCGCCCCCTCCGACAGCGAAGAGGACGTATATGTGCGGGGCTTTCTCGACTTCGGTTTGAACAGCCGCGCCGCTCACGCGGCGCGGCGCATGCAGCGCTCGGTCTCCGCCCGGACGCTCCTTCTTGTCGCGGAAAGCGAAGCCGCGGAAGGCCGCTACATCGACACCCTGCGCCTTCTGCAAAGAGCCTCGCGCCGGCCCGGCCTTGTTCCTGACAGACGCATGCTGGAAGCCCTGTATCCTCAGGCCTTCGCCGGGGAAATGCACAGCGTTATCGCGGACACCGATCTTCCGCCCGCGGTGTTTTACGGCCTTGTACGCGAGGAAAGCTACTTTGATCCGCACATCGGCTCCCACGCGGGAGCGGTCGGGCTTGCCCAGCTTATGCCCGCGACCGCCAATGAAGTCGCCCTGAAACTCAAAATACCCTCACCCCGGCTGACCGACCCCCTTACCAATCTGCGCCTGGGATCCTATTACCTCCAGGCCCAGTGGGAACGCTTCGGCGACGGAGCCACGGCCCTCGCAGCCTATAACGCGGGCACCAGCCGCAGCGCCAGATGGAGAACGCAGCTATCCGGCCTTCCCGGCATTCTCTTCGCGGAAGCCCTCAGTCTTTCCGAAACGCGGGAATATATCCGCAAAGTGCTTGTCTCCGCGGTTCATTACGGCTATCTTTACTACGAAAAAACTCCCCGGCAGACAGTCCGGGAAATATTTAAGGATTTCTCATGACAACACCGCAAGCAGTTCTCTTCGGCTGTCTCCAGGGCGTTACCGAATTCCTGCCCGTCTCATCTTCGGGACACCTCGCGCTCCTGAAAAACCTCTTCGGCCTGGAGGACATTCCCCGGCTCTTTGACGTTCTTCTCCATCTGGCGACTCTCTTCGTTATCATTATCATTTTCCGCCGGAAAATCCTCGACATACTCGCGGCCCTTGTCCGCTTCTTCCAGCGCCGCCGCACGCACAGCGACGCGCCCCTCCTTCGCCTGGTCATAGCCATCATCATCGCCACCTTCTGCACAGGGACGCTCGGCATACTCCTCAAAGACCTGAACTTCGAATCCCGGCCCAGAATCGTAGCCGCCTTTCTTCTCGTTACCGCCCTGATCCTCGTAGCGGGCCGCATCTTCGAAAAACGGCGCCGCCCCAAAAACTCCTCCCCCCAGCCCGCCCAGCCCGGTATACGCGCGGGCATCATTACCGGCATAGCCCAGGGCATCGGCGTCCTTCCAGGCATCTCCCGCTCAGGCATCACCATTTCCGCAGCGCTCTTCGCGGGCGTCGGACGCGCCGAAGCCGGAGAGTTTTCCTTCCTCCTATCCATTCCCGCGATTTTAGGCGCCCTCGTACTCTCGCTCCACGACATGGGAAACCTCGCCCAGTCCGTCCCCCTCCCGGCCCTCGCGGCAGGAATCGCAAGCGCCATCATAAGCGGCTACATCTGCCTGCGCCTGCTCATGCGAGTAATCCGCGGCGGACGGCTGCACCTGTTCGCGCTCTACCTCGTCCCCGCGGGAATCCTGGGCATCATCTTCCTGTAAGATTTCCCTCTTTGGGCGCGTTTTTTTGCCCGCGCTTCACGCGGACAAAAAAACCGGGCTTTCCGCTCCAAGTCCTCGGAAAGCGCCGATGCGCTTTCCTGTGGGCTTTCCGCTCCAATCCCTCGCGCCGCCCAGCGGCAGACAGCAGCCTGAAAACCAAATTTACCGCGAAGTCGAAAACTGGCAAGGGCGAAGAAGCAAAGAAAGGAAGTAAAGATGAAAAAAAGCTGAAAAAAGTGCCAGGCACCTTTTTCAGTGGCGCATAGTAAAATCAATCGTTAATTTTCGCAACATAAAAAGGTGCCATAAAAAGGTGCCAGGTACGTTTTTGGATGGCCCATTATAAAATGTTGCGCTATTCAGTGAAACGTAAAAACGTGCCTGGCACCTGATACGCTGCGCGGCGCAAGGGATTGGAGGGATGCGTAGCAGCCACGGCGCGGAGCGCCGGGGCCGGAGCGGTAGCGGAGTCCCGGAAAGCCCGGTTTTTTTGGGCGCGCTTTTCAGCGCGCCCAAAAAAAGGCGCCCTCTACATCTCTTGATAGCTTTTTTGTTACGTGATAGAATCGGGTTTAGTATTTGTCAGGAGAAGGCTATGCCGGATGATTCGGGAATTTCAGAGAACATACATGTAAAGCGGCCTATAGGTGTAAAATTGTAATAAAAGGGAGTGGTTTATGGTTTGTTCTGATAATATATCCACTTGGCACGGTTTTTGCTTCTCTCTCTCTCTCTCTCTCTCTCTCTCTCTCATAATACTCACCGTTATCTTGACTGCTTTTTGGCGGGGATTTCTGTTTTTAATCATTATCAAAATAGTCAACTATTCGCTGTCTCCCGCTTTTTGCTGTGGCGGCCTAACGGTAGGGCGGGCGGTCTCTCTAAAGAGGGGGTAACATGAAAACCTTCAAATTCAGTTTGCTTTTCATAGCGGGCATACTGGGAACGGCGGTATTTTCCGGCTGCGATCTGCTCAACGCGCCGGAGATCGATATTGGGGACCATATTGACGAGGCGGTGGCCTGGGCCAACGCTACGCGGCTTACGGTGCGGGTGGAGTATCCGGCTGATTGGGGGAGCAGCAACCCGGCGCAGGGGACAATTACTCCGGCTCGGGATATCCGCAGGGGGTTTCCCTTTGACCTGGAGTTTAACCCAGGCGGTATATACAG
>JAISAF010000023.1 GCA_031266855.1 Spirochaetales bacterium | reverse complement strand
GAAAGCGCAAGTGAAGAGCGGCAAAGGTTTTTCCGGCGCGGCGCGAAGCGGACAGTCATGGTTTTCCGTTTTCAGGCCGGGCGGCGGAAAAGGCTTTCGCTAAGGAGCTTTTTTCTTCTGTTTTCTTAAAACTGGCGGCTGGGCGCCTGCCGGTTTGGATACCTTCCGGTTCCTCCCTGCCGTTGGCAGGGGGGAACCGTCTTTTTTGAACGCGGCCGGTCAGGAGGAGGCGGGATGAAAATCAATAAACGTTTTTCGGCGGTGCTGTGCTTTTCGGCGCTTCTGCACGGGCATATCCTGTTTTTTGCTTCCATGCCGCAGACGGTGGAAAAGATTTCTGCGAATGTTCCCGCGAAGCCTTTTTCCCTTATCAACGCCGAAATAAAACCGGAAGCGCCCGCCCCGGTACGAACAGTAAAGCTCATGCCGCCACGGGAAAAAACTCCTTCCGTGGAAACTCCGGTGGAAACCCTGCTGGAAAGTTCCCCCGACGGCATTATACAGGAAACGGAAAACCCCGCCCCGCCGCCGCAGGCCCTCGCGGTGGCGTACACGGCGCGGGAGTCGGACAACGCTCTTGCCGATTACGCCCGGAACATCCGTTCCCGTATCGATAAAAATAAGGAGTACCCCTACCAGTCGCGGCGTCAGGAGCAGGAGGGCCTTGTCCGGGTGCGTTTTACGCTTACCCGCGACGGCCTGCTTGCCGGTGATCCTGTGCTTGCCGGAAGCTGCCGCCATTCCCGGCTGAACACCGCGGCGCTTGAGGCGGTACGCAGAGCGCAGCCCTATCCGGCTTTTCCGCCCCAAATCCAGGAGGAAACAATGAATTTTACGATTGAGGTTGTGTTTTCCCTGAAAAAATAGAGAAGCTTTTTTTCCGAAAACCCATTTGGAATTTGGGCGCATTCCGGGGGCGCGTGAGCGCCCACTACAATAAATTTCTTCTCGGAAAGCGACTGTCTTCAGGCGCATTTGCGGCTAACGCCGCAAACCGGGCTTTCCGCTCCAAGTCCTCGGATTTGCCAATGCAAATCCTGCGGGCTTTCCGCTTCAATCCCTTGCGCAGCGCACAGCGGCTAACAAAACCTTCTTTCAGAGATTTACCGCAAAGTCGAAAAAGTTAAATAAGTTTTGCTCGGCGTAGTCTCCAGACTACGCCGGGTTAGAAGCAAGGCTCCAGCCTTGCAAAGCATTACTCATTCATCCCTCTGCTCGGCGCAGGCTCCGCCTACGCCGTGTTAGCAGCAAGCGTAACTGTGGGCAGAAAGCATGGTGGCGGCAGCCGGTGGCCCGGTTTTTAGCGTTTCCCTAAACAGAGAAATAGGATATAATAGCAGCATACTTAAACGGGTAAAAGAACTATCGGAACAGACAAACATAAGAACGCTTGACAGGTTTCATTTGTGTTTTGCGGAAAATGCGGGAGTGTCAAGACGCAATAGAAATGTCCCCTCCGGCTTATGCGGCATCAGTGCCAGACTGGCCTTTTTTATTGATTTGTATCTCCTCAACAGAGAGTGTTTTGCCTTTCCACAGGATACTCAGACTCCCATCCAGCCTGATCCGCACGGTTACCCTGTCCCCGGGCCGGGGCAGAATCCTGCCGGTTCTGAGTATCTGCAATAACCGGCATTCAAAGCGTACCACATAATCATTGCCCACCGTCCGCTCATGTTCAAAACACAGAATCTCCTCAAGGTCTGCCGTTCCCGGCGGCATATGGGCATCTGCGGGATTTGCCGCGGGCCGGGAAAACTTCCCGTTCATCTCCGGCAGATACGTTTCTCCAGAGAATCTGTCCGCTTCCTCTTATCGTTGAAATCCCCGCAAGTCGCAGTTCCTTCACCAGACGGTCCTGATCCCGCCCGTGACTGCGTTCCACCCGGCCCTTCGCCTGCGGGCTGCCCGCCGCTATAACTCCAGCCCCCGGCTTCCCGCAGGCTTTCCCAAAATGACTTTAAGGTTTCGTTATTCCCTTATCCTGTAAGACAATACTGTCATCGCCCCTGCTGTTGTTTCCGCCTAAAAAAACCGGCTGTACCGGATATTCGTGGCATCGTCTATCATTGTTATAAGACAGCAGCGTGGCCCCCTGCCTTCAAACCAGTCATGATGGCTCCCGTCAAACTGCACCAGTTCCCCAAAACACGGCCTCCGCTCCCTCCGGCTGCGGTATGCCCGCCTCCTCCGTCTGCCTTTCCACAGCACCTCCGCTGTGAACCATCTCCTGAGCGTGTCCGCGCTTACCCGGAGCCCGGTTTCCTCTTCCAGTTTCTCCGCCGCGAAGGCTGGCCCGAAATCACTGTACCGCTGCTGGTACCTGCTGACCGCCTGGCCCCTTATCTCCTCCTCCAGCCTCCGGTTTGAAGGCCTGCCCGTATTGCCGTGGATCAGTGCCCGGTCTCCCCCGCCCAGGTATGCCGCGTAAATCCTCTTCCCCTGCCGGTAACTCACTTTGATCTTCAGCGCAGCCGCTTTGAGCCTCATCTTCCCCTGCTTCACCATTTCCATCAGTTTTCCTCTCAGCAGTTCCTTTTGTCCCATTGGTGATCTCCCGGCCATATACGCCTCCTGCCGCTATTTTACCAAAGGGGACATTTCTATTGCGTTTACAGGGGATATTATCATTGCGGTTCAACACACTCCGCATTGCACCATGTTAAATCTAACCAGAGCAGAACGTTTTTGTGATATGTAAAAGTCTAACCAAGAGGGCACACTCTATTCAAACTAGGAGTTTGTCCCTAAATAATAAGTGCTTTACGGAAGGCGATGAAGGCGCATGCGGGCATAAGTAAGCCAGGATACGAACTCTCCAATTTCTCAAAGCGAACCAGTATTTTGCGGAAACGGTTCATCCACGAATGGGCGGCCTCCACTATCCACTAGTATATTGTGTCAACTAAATCTATATAAATATAATCCAGAGGAAGGCACGTTAAAATCGAACTCAACGCGAACGCGCGAAACGATCCTGAAAAGTTTGCTAAAACCGGAATACACAGCGTTAAACTGGTAAACCGGGCAAAAATAATACTCGGGCTTGATGAAGCAGACGGACGCAAAACATTGACGCACAGACACAGATCGCGGAAAAGATCGGAGTGGCGCGTCAAACCGTGAATGATTCTAAGAGCCTGTTCAATATCTGGTAAAATCCTGGGCGCACAAGGGGGGGGAGCTGGTCGCAAAATTGCGTACGCAATTTTGCTGCTCGCCCATGCGTGCTGGCTGCGGGATTGGGAATGCGCAGGCATTCACAATCCCGCGGTGCGCCGCTGGGCGCGCGCCAGCCGGTAGTGGTAAATACACGTTTACGGTTTTATGTCAGCCGCTGCCGCCGCGCAAGGGATTCCGGTCGCGCGGGAGCACGCAAAGCCCGTGTGGCGCAAGGGATTGTAGCAGAAAGCCCACAGGAATTGCATAGGCAATTCCGAGGACTTGGAGCGGAAAGCCCGGTT
>JAISAF010000496.1 GCA_031266855.1 Spirochaetales bacterium | reverse complement strand
GAACACGGAGTGTTCACAACGGAAAACCTGCACGACTGCGCCATGACCGCTTTGGCCAACGGCCTCGAAGTTTTCGCGCGGGTTCCAACCGCCACAAAAGATTACATTTCGCGGTTTTTAGGCTGCGGACTTTCCGGCATCATGGCGCCCATGACGGAAACGGTGGAACAGGCGAAACAACTCGTGTACTACTCCAAGTATATCTCCATCGGCAACCGGGGTTATACGGGTGCGGCCAATACCGGCTACAAGGGCGGCAAGCATACCGAAGTAATGCAGGAGGCCAATTCCCGCGTCTGGTCGATTGCTCAAATTGAAACAAAACTCGGCGTTGAAAACTGCGAGGCAATCGCCGCCGTGGAAGGAATCGGCGCGCTCCTCATCGGGCCGAACGATTTATCGATAGACCTCGGCATTCCCGGCGACATGAATAACCCCATGGAAATTGAGGCGATAAAAAAAGTCGGCGCCGCCTGCAAAAAACACGGCAAACTGTTTACCATCCACGCCTCGCCCGAATACCAGAACAAGTTCAAGGACGAGATGACCTTCATCATGCAAATGGGCGGCACCGAGTTTATCACCGCAGATTTCAAAGGCTTCAAAAAATTCGCGGATTCGTATAAGGAATAGGAGGGCGGAGGCTTCTTCTTTGACACGCCTACTGCCGCCCGTTAACTGATAGGAAATGTCAGCATGATACCGCTTTTGAAGGAAGAACAGTCTTAGGGTTTGTCCCTAAATAATAAATGCTTTGCGGAAGGCGATAAAGGCGCACGCGGACATAAGCAGGCCAGGATACGAACTCTCCAGTTTCTCAAAGCGAACCAGTATTTTGCGGAAACGGTTCATCCATGAGTGGGCGGCCTCCACTATCCAGCGGCGCGCCTTAAACCCGGCAGTGTTCTGCTTTTCCATTCTTTCCTGCCTGCGGCCCCTGATATGGGGAATGAACCCGCGAAGGACAACAATCTCCAGGGCCGGCTCCCCGCGATAGCCGTTGTCAAGACACAGATGCTGGGGAATTTCAAAACTGTCAGGCCGTTCAACCTGAAAGGAATCCAGTACCGCTTCAAGCCGGGATACATCGTGGCGGTTGGCTCCGGTTACCACCAGGGACAGCGGCACCCCCGCCCCGTCCACCAGCAGATGCCGTTTACTCCCGTTTTTTTCCCCGGTCAGTGGGGTTTTTCCCCGCTGCTTCCTGCGCCAGGGGCGCTTTACTCATACAGCCGTCCGCACTCAGCCAGGTCCAGTCAATGCCCCTGGCTTCATCATAGCTTTCCAGTCCGGCGATCCAAAGGGCCTGGAAAAACCCCTGTTCACACCAGAACCGGAAATACCGGTGTATGGAACTTGCCGCTCCAAATTCTTTCGGAAGTGCTTTCCACTGGATTCCGGTGCGTAAAACATAGAAGATTGCTTCAAGGACCCTGCGGGGATCCATCGCAGGCCGTCCCCCGCCCGGTTTGCGCCGGTATGTTTTTGTGCTGTCCCGGTCTTTGCGGGGTATCAGCGGCTCTGCCTGTTTCCAGAAATCGCCGGTTATTTCCCATGAGTGTTGCTGTTTCATTCTTCCCTCCCTGGTTTCAATATCGGCGCAAGGGGGGAAATTGTTTAGGGACAAGCCCTAAGTTAAAGAAGGAGAGCTGAAATATTTCATCTGTTATACTTTTTTGACTTCTTCGGCTTCGCGGTAAATCTTTAGGTAAATCTCTAAAAGCATGCTTTGTTAGCCGCTGGTGCGTGCGCGAGGGATAGAAGTGGAAATCCTTTTTTACCGCGAAGCGGTAAAAAAGATTGGAACGGATAGCCCGGTTTTTTACGCAGTAAAAAACGCGCCCGAATTCCCGCGCGGCGTAATAACTTCACAGGCAAATTATATACTCTGTGATTGATAAGATAAATTGATAAGATAAATGTTGCATAACTGATAAAAACAGGTGATAATAATCAAAAAATTTAATTAAAAAAAGGAGAAGAGTATGTTAGGAGTTATTGGAATTATTCTTGCTGTCGCGCTTGTAATTTTTCTGATTTTCCGCGGCTGGCACATGGCGATTGTTTCTGTCGTGGCCTCTGTACTGATCGTGCTTACAAGCGGGATGGATATCTGGAAATCGTTTTCAGAATACTTCGCCGTCAGCTTCCGCAATTTTGCCGGAACATGGTTTTTGATGTTTGCCCTGGGCGCTATTTTCGGAAAACTTATGGAAGAAAGCGGAGCGTCCTCCGCCATAGCGAACGCCGTAGTACGGGCTTTAGGAAAAAAGCGGGTCATCCTTATCGTACTTGTAACAACGCTGATCCTTTCGTATGGCGGCATCGGCGTCTTTGTTATCGCTTTTACCATGTATCCCATTTGCATGGCGCTTTTTAAGGAAGCCGATCTGCCCAAAAAAATATTTCCCGGCTTACTGCTTGCTATTCCCGCGACTATCAGCATGTCCGTAGCGCCCGGCGTACCCGCCGTCCAGAACATGATACCAACAGAAACCTTTGGAACAAATATTTACGCGGCCCCAATTGTCGGAATAGTCAGTTCGGTTTTTATTTTTATTCTGGATTACCTTTTTTATACCTGGGCGGCAAAACGCTGCGCGGCCAGGGGCGAACATTTTGTGGCGGGACTTAATGACAGCATTATTGATTTTTCCGATCCCGAAGCCGTAAAAAAGCTGCCATCCGCGGGACTCGCGTTTGTCCCCATTATTGTTTTAATCGGCTCCATTTTTATCTTTCAGGTATTTGTCAAACCATCCAATTTTGCTGTTGTCCTGGGAATGATCCTTGCCGTCCTGGTAACAGCGGGAATGTTCCGCACACGCATAAAACTCAAACAGGCGTTCGGAAGCGGAACGGCTAACGGCCTTGGCGCCCTGATGGTAACATCCTCCATTATGGGTTTCGGCGGAATTGTCAACGCCGCCCCCGCGTTTCAGGACTGCGTGGAATGGCTTTTGGGCTTGCAGATGAGTCCCCTCCTTATGGCCTTTGTGTCCATCAATATTATCTGCGCCATAACCGGGTCCTCCTCCGGCGGCCTGAATATTTTCCTCCAGGCCCTGGGCGACTATATGCTTCAAACCGGCATTAATCCTGAATTCCTGCACCGCTGGACCGGCATGTGTTCCGCGGGACTTGACGCCATGCCGCACGCTTCTGGCGTTGTCCTGGCAAACGATGTCGCGAAAACCCAAATGATCGATACCTATAAATATACGTTTGTATCGCAATGCTTTATTCCAATACTTGCCCTCATTCCGGCTATACTCCTGTACATGGTGGGATTAATATGAAACTTGACCTTCTTATCCGTAACGCACACGTGGTCGATCCCTCACAGAATATCGACAAACCAATGGATATTGGCGTACACAGCGGGATCATTGTTCCGGCGGGCCCCGCGGACGAAAGCCCGCGAACAGTGGACGCACACGGCTTTTATGTTTTCCCCGGCTTGATCGATTTCCACACCCACATCTTCCATACAGGCAGCGCTATTTCCGTCAATCCGGCGTTCCTGCCAGCAACGGGAGTTACCGCCGCTGTTGACGCCGGAACGGCGGGCTGCGCCAATTTCCGGGCCTTCTACGAAGGCGTTGTTACAAGCTCCCCGGTACGCATTAAAAGTTACCTGAACGTGTACGGCGGCGGACAGCAGGACACAAATATCGCCGAAAAGTTCGAGCCATCAGAATACCGGCCCCTGCACATCGCGCGGGTAGTGGAAACCTGGCGGGACAACATCCTTGGCCTGAAAATCCGCTACAGTAAAGGCGTCGCCTCCGGCATTGATTCCCTGAAAGAAACAGTCCGCATCGCGCGCGAACTCAGGCTAGGCGTATGCGTACACACAACCAATCCGCCCTCGCCCCTGGATGAAGTCGCCGGCCTTCTGGACAGGGACGACATATACTGCCACATGTATCAGGGAATGGGCGACGAAACGATACTTGACCCCGCGGGCAAAATAAAAACCTCGATGACCACGGCGCGTTCGCGCGGAGTCATATTTGACATGGCCAACGGCCGGGCCAATTTCAGCTTTAAGGTAGCGCTCCCGGCGATAGAGCAGGGCTTTGTCCCCGACATTATTTCCACCGACTGGACAATCGATAAATTGAATTATTCGCCCCACGCGAAAAGCCTGACATACGTTATGGCGAAATTCCTCAAGTTTGGCATGAGCCTCAGCGACGTTGTACGCGCTGTTACAGAAACCCCCGCGCGCCTCATGGGAATGGAAGGCAAAATCGGAACGCTCAAAGCCGGATCCTTCGCCGACATAGCCGTGTTCAAAAAAATACAGCGCCGCGCCATACAGCAGGATTTCCGCGGCGACACCTTTGAAACCGACGAGCTTCTCATACCCCAAATGACAGTCATCGGCGGCGACATCGTATTCTGCCAGGGAGATTTCGCGCTGGCATAGCTGGGCGCATTTTTTTGGGCGTGCTTCGCACGCCCAAAAAAACCGGGCTTTCCGCTCCAAGTCCTCGGATTTGCTTATGCAAATCCTGTGGGCTTTCCGCTACAATCATCCCCCATTCGGGGGTGTTTCCAATAGGAAACTTATTATCGTGGGCGCTCCCCGCGCCCTGTGGAATGCGCCCGAAGACGGTCGCTTTCCGATAAGTATGGATTGTAGTGGGCGCTATCGCGCCCCCGGAATCCCTCGCGCCGCACAGCGGCTAACACAGGTGCGTAAAGGCAGGTCCGCGAAATTGCCGCTGGCAATTTCGCGATTATCAAGTTATGCGCAATTTGCTATGCCCATGTACATGCACGCGGAAGCGTGTTTTTGATAACAGGTCTTCCGGGGCTGGTCGAAAAATTGCATACGCAATTTTTCTGCTCGCCCATGCAGCCTGGCAAGAGGCCCTAAAAAGCCCCCGGCGTGTAACAGGTAAAGGGCCGAGCAAATT
>JAISAF010000326.1 GCA_031266855.1 Spirochaetales bacterium | reverse complement strand
CTATACCCCCGTGCAACCCAGTAGTGCCAGTCTTTGACCGCTTCCAGCGCGTCCGCGTCCGCGTCAATTGGCAGTATTTGCTCAAGCGGAATGCCTAATTGTCTGTCTTCCCATTCAATGATTACAAACATATTATTTCTATACTGATCCGAATCTGCCATTTTCAGCGCCGTTATCTTTTCACCTTGTTTTAATGGTGATATTTGAATCTCTTTTATGCAGCGGGCCTGAAATGGGAATTGTAAGGTGTCCTCCAAATATGTCTGCCATCCCATTATACGCTCTTCGGTATCATAAGCGTCTACAACAATTTCATCCGTTATTCGATCTTCCCGCGATTTGTCTTCTTTCGTTTTTGCCATTTTGGGAACCTCTATAAACTTTCAATTTATGATTTCACAGTTCGAATACTGTATCACAGGCTGATTCTGCCTGCAAGCGCCTTTCCGGGCGGGCACATATAAAATCATTTTGATCATTATGCTGATGATTTTTACCGCGAAGCCGAAGAAGCCGGATAAGTTTTTTTTGGGGTCTTTTTTGCCTTCTTCGGTTTTGTGGTGAATTTTTTCCTATGATTTATGCGGTTTTGTTTTTACGGCATGGCTTAGCCGCTGGGCGCGCGCGAGGGATTCCGGGGGCGCGATAGCGCCCACTACAATCCATACTTATCGGAAAGCGACCGTCTTCGGGCGCATTGGAGCGGAAAGCCCACAGGATTTGCATGGGCAAATCCGAGGACTTGGAGCGGAAAGCCCGGTTTTTTTGCCCGGCCGCGGGCAAAAAAACGCGCCCAAAAACGGCAGGGATTACGATTTCTGTGCGTTTAGCCTGAATCCGCGCGCAGTGCCCTTGAATACTTTTTCATGGCGTAGTATCCTCCCACCGGAATTTACAAGTATGCAGACAAAAAAAAATAATGACAAAATTAGAAACATCGCGATTATCGCGCATGTTGACCACGGCAAAACGACTTTGGTGGATTCGCTGTTCCGGCTGGGCGGAATTTTCCGTGAAAACCAGGATGTGAACGAGCGGGTTATGGACCGGCTTGATTTGGAACGTGAGCGGGGAATTACCATCGCGGCGAAAAACTGCGCTGTTGAATGGAAGGGTGTAAAGATCAACATTATCGATACGCCGGGACATGCCGATTTTGGCGGCGAGGTGGAGCGCGCGATTTCCATGGCGGATGGGGCGGTGCTGCTGGTTGACGCGGCGGAGGGGCCGCTGCCACAGACGCGTTTTGTATTGTCAAAGGCGCTGGCGGCGGGGCTTGCGGTTATCGTTGTAATTAACAAGATTGACAGGGCGGACGCGCGGCCGCAGGCTGTGCTGAATGAGATTTACGATTTGCTGATCGATTTGGATGCTTCGGAGGAGCAGCTTGAGTTTCCTGTCCTGTACGCTGTGGGCCGGTCCGGTATCGCGAAAAAAAAGCCTGAAGACCCTGACGGGAAACTGGACCTGCTTCTTGATATGGTGCTGGAGGAGATTCCGCCGCCTAAAAGCGATACCGGCGGCCCGTTCCGTATGCTTATTTCCGATTTGAGCTATTCCGATTATCTGGGGCGGCTTGCTATTGGGAAAATTTACTCAGGCCGCGCGCGGGCGAACGACAGCCTCGTGTGCGTTGGGGAGGACGGAACGCCCAGTCCATTGCGCGTAACACGGATTCAGACTTATTCCGGGCCATCCATCGCGGATGTTCCCGTTGTGGAGGCTGGCGATATCCTTATTCTTGCCGGTATAGAGGATGTGCATATCGGCGATACGATTTGCACAAAAGACAATCCTGCCCCTCTGAAACGCATAAGCGTTGACGAGCCGACTGTTTCCATGAAATTTAATCATAACACTTCGCCGCTTGCGGGAACCGAGGGAACCATTGTCCAGCCTTCGAGAATTTTTGAGCGCCTGAAACGGGAAGCTATGCAGAATGTGTCGCTGCGGGTTTTTGAATCCGCGGATAAGGACGGTTTTGTGGTGCAGGGCCGGGGCGAGTTTCAGATGGTGATCCTGATTGAAACCATGCGGCGCGAGGGTTTCGAGCTGTGCGTGGGGCGGCCCGCCGTCATTTTTAAATACGAGAACGGTAAAAAACTGGAACCTATTGAACATCTTTCTGTGGACTGCCTGAACGCATGTACCGGCATTGTTACGGAAAAACTTTCCCGGCGGAAGGGAAGGATCATCAGCATGGTAAACCATGAATCGGGCCGCGTCCGTATTGAGTTCAGCATTCCTTCGCGTTCCCTGATCGGGTACCGGGACGAGTTTATGACCGATACGAAGGGTACGGGTATTCTTAACTCCTACCTTTGCGGCTACGAAGAATACCGGGGCGATTTTCCTGAACGCTATACCGGCTCCCTGGTTTCCGACAGGGAGGGAAGCGCCATACCCTACGCGCTTTTCAACCTGGAACCCAGGGGGACGCTGTTTGTCTGTCCCGGCGATCCGGTATACGCGGGCATGATTATCGGCGAACACAACCGCGAAAACGATTTAAACGTAAACCCCACAAAGGAAAAAAAGCTTTCCAATATGCGGGCCGCGGGCAAGGACGATAATGTCATTCTGACGCCGGTTCTGCCCATGACGCTGGAACGGGCCATACAGTTTATCCGGGAGGATGAGTTTGTGGAGGTAACGCCGAAATCCGTGCGTCTGCGCAAGAACGATCTATCCGCTGTGCGCCGCCGGTTTTAAGAGCCTGTGCAATATTTTGAAAACCCCTGGGTGCGCAAGGGGGCTGGCTGGCAGCAAAATCGCGAAGCGATTTTGCGCTGCCGCTGTAGCAGCAGGTTAAAGGCCAACAATTGCGCAGGCTGCTTTTACGCATATAGCTTAGCCCTTAATCCTTTGGAAGCTCTTTCAAAACGCGCTTTGCAAAGGCGTTTTCAATCTCGCTGTGCCTCGGTACAGCAACTTTTTTGCCTGTTCTTGTCTGGATATAAATGTCATGATTAGCGCCGTGCCGGAAGAATTCTACTCCATGTTCTTCAAGGAGAATTTTGAGGAATTTGTTTCGCTTCACCGGATAACCCGCAAAACACCCTTATGCTCTTTAACTTCAAGCGTTCCATCCTGGATCAATGTATAAATTTCGGTAAGATTTGCCTCAAGCTCTTTCACATCTATACCCTGTGTTGGATGTTCGGGGTAATCATCCAGATAACCGACCAAATATTTTTTTTCTTTTGTATATGTATATTTAAGTTCCATCACTCCCTCCTTAAAAATTTCTTACCTGCATACCCTATAAGATACTCAGCATCCTGCGGATTAGGCGCCACAATTTTTGACTTTTCCGGCTTCGCGGTAAATCCCTTTCCGTCATTTTTCCGGCAGGTATTTGCGCAGTTTTACCAGAACCTCAGTAAAATCAAGCGGCTTGCCGATGTGGTCATTCATCCCGGCGGCGATACATTTCTCCACATCCTGCTTAAAAACGTTAGCCGTCATAGCGATGATAGGAATAGTCTTCGCGTGGGGATTATCCAGCGCGCGGATGCGCCTCGTGGCCTCGTAGCCGTCCATTTCGGGCATGTGAATATCCATAAAAATAATATCGTAGGAACAGGGCGCCTTGCTGAACATCTGGGCCGCGATCGCGCCATTTTCCGCACAGTCGATCCCGATTCCCGTCGGCTCAAGAAGAGCCAGCACAATTTCCCTGTTTATATCGATATCCTCGGCAAGCAGAACACGGCGTCCGGAAAAGCTGTAAGTCTGCGAAGGAAGACCCTCCGAAACTATCCGCGCCGCTTCATCCTCTTGCTGACGCGAAACCTTCTGCGCGCGGAAAACAAAGCTGAACGTGGAACCGTCCCCAGGTTTGGAACTGACCTGGATCCGGCCCCCCATCATCTCGACAATTTTTTTTGATATCGCAAGCCCCAGACCCGTACCCCCGAACTTGCGGCTGATACTCGAATCCGCCTGCCCGAAAGATGTAAAAAGCCTCGCCATCTGCTGCTCCGTGATTCCAATACCCGTATCAGAGACAGAGACCTGGATAAGGCAGTCCTTCCCCTCTTCCTTCTGAAGCGACGCCTCAAGCCGTATCAATCCCTCATTCGGCGTAAACTTAACCGCGTTGGACAGCAGGTTCGTTATTACCTGGATAAGCCGCGACTCATCGCCAATAATCAGGCCGGGAATATCCCTGTCCAGACGAATCGAAAACTGCTGACGCTTTTCCTGTACGCGGGAAGTAATAACATTCACCGCCTTCTGTACCGCCCGCTCAAAACTGAACTCCGCGAAATCAATCTCGAATCTATTCGCCTCAATCTTCGACATATCCAGAACATCGTTAATAATAGCCAGAAGATTGCCCGACGCGCTCTCAATCCTGTCCAGGCAGTAGT
This sequence comes from Spirochaetales bacterium, assembly GCA_031266855.1. Classification (GTDB taxonomy): domain Bacteria; phylum Spirochaetota; class Spirochaetia; order DTKZ01; family DTKZ01; genus JAISAF01. The sequence goes on along the minus strand of JAISAF010000326.1, from coordinate 3,251 downwards.
CCTTCCGCTGGATTTCCGTAGAACCGCGCGCCAGATTCGTCATGCCGATTATCGCGTTCAGCGGAGTACGCATCTCGTGGCTCATCGTAGAAAGAAACTGGCTCTTGGCAAGATTCGCGCTTTCGCTCTGCACAGCTTTCCGTATATACATCCACAGAGTTACACTCCCGCTAACCAGGGACGCGATCAAAGCCGCAATCTGAACAATAACCAATAGCTGCGTATCATTGCGCTGGGAAATAATAATCTCGTCGCTTATATCAACCCCCGCCGCGCAAACAAGATTACCCTCACTATCGTACATAGGCGCCGTCGCCGAAAGAAGACCGCCCCACTCAGGACTATACTCCCCCAGATTCGTAACCGTAACCCGCCCCTCCAAAGCCCCATCCGTCAAAGGCTCCGGGTCGATGATCGAGTCCGGCCCAACCATAGTTGCCGGATCAGTATCGTTATCCACAATAAAGCACAGCCGCCCGTCCCCATACTCCCGCCAGTAGTAAACAAACAGTACATTGTACCTCTGCGCGAAAACACCAAGGCGGGCCTTCAAATCCTCGTATTCCGGACGCAGCGTATCCTCCCCCCCGTATCCCGGACGCAGCGTGTCCTCACGGGTCTTATAACGCATAAGCTCTTCCACCGGAACATAAGCAGCCGCGGCCTGCACCGCCGCAGCCAGATGATTATGAGCAGCCTGTTCCACAACATGTACAGTATGGCGCATCACCACATCGGCATAAATGGAAACAATCAAAACAAACAGGGCGGAAAGAAAAAACAGCAACAAAACAATATGATTCTTGTGAAACCCTTTCATCTGCCTTGACACCGACCTTTATTTTCAAAAGTTCACATTCTTTACTTATTAGTATATATATCACAAAAAATAAAAAACGGGAAGCCGCGGCGAACAGAATAAACGCGGAAAGGATTTTTTCTCCCCATGATTTTGGGCGCATCTTTTGGGGCGCTTCGCGCCCCAAAAAACCGGGCTTTCCGCTCCAAGTCCTCGGATTTGCCAATGCAAATCCTGCGGGCTTTCCGCTGCAATCCCTTGCGCGCGCTACAGCGTAGCGCAAAATCGCTTCGCGCCGTGCCGTAAACGCCATCCCCGGAAATGCCGCCGCATTTCCAGGGACGGCAAAATGTGGCGGAGGTTTGCCGCGGGAATGAAACCCAGGCGGAATCCCCATTCGCGGCCTGGTATATTTTACTGATTTTTTTCTTTACGCGGAAACAGCAGTGGAAAGTTTTTAGAACTTTCTATAAGCCATCTGTCGGGTTCGAACCGACGACCTCGAGATTACAAGTCACGCGCTCTTCCAACTGAGCTAAGATGGCATAAATCCTTACTACACATAGACTTATTTCTGTATAACCTGTCTATATTCCAGACAGTTATATATAATCCAAATTTGATTTATCGTCAATAGGTTCAGCGGATTTTACCAGGGCGGGCGCAATATAAAATCAGTTTGACCACCGCTGATAAGAAATCAGAATTTTTACCGCGAAGTCGAAAAAGTTTTTTTCCTTCCTTCCTTTTTTTGCTTCTTCGCCCCTGCCCGTCTTCGGCTTCGCGATTCATTTTTTTCATGATTTATTAGACTTGTTCGATAACCTTCCGGTGGGTCTGGCGGATTTGCCGCAAAATGGCGGCAAATCCGGCTGTTTTTATATTGAAACCGGTCTCTAAGCTTTTCGGAAACTGAGGTTTCCGAAAAGCTCTATTTATGCGTCGCTTCTGTACACAGACTGGTAATTTTGCAGACGCTGTTGTCAACATAAAACAGCATACGGTACTTGTCGGAACGGGACTTTACATCAAGGCTCCATATATCATCTTTCCCTTCAAGTTTATGCGGCGTTTTCCGCCGGTATGATTCCTCGCTACTGAAAGATTTCAGCGTCTTCAAAATGTCGGATTCATATCCGCGGGGTATCTGCATGGTACATTTTTCAAGGCACACAGGGCGGGGAAAAACGGGACGGTAAATCATTTTGCCGATGGAATATTCTTTCGTTTCTTTGGCGGTTTTATGCTTTGATTCCGGCAAGCGGGTTTAATACCCCGCCCTTGGGGCGGTTCGTAATTCTGCCGCATTGTTGAATGATGCTGGTATTAAACCCGCGATACAATCCATACCTATCGGAAACAACCATACCCCGTCCGCTTGCGGGCGGGTTGGTTGATTTCATCTTCGGTAAATTCAAGGTTGTTTTTAAAAAATCCGTATATGGAATCAAGGCTTATTGTATTGCTGGGCCGTCCGGGGCGGTAATGATTTTTCCAGGGCGGCTCGCCATGCGTCTGGTTAATAAGCGCCGGGCCGGACATTTCCCCAAAGCAGTCAATAGCCATATCAACAGACCGGATCTCGCCCAGTTCCAGATTAACCGGCTCGTCCAGCGGAGGAAGTATATCAAACCCGTAGGATTTGTATTCCTGGTACACCGGAGGCACGACCGGCCCGTAGTCCCATGCCTCAATAGGCTCCGGGAAAAGCGGGACTTTATTCAGCACAAGATGGGCCGCCTGACTGTAATACAGAAGTTTCTGGAGTTTCAGATTATCAACAGGCAGGGATTTTATAATATATTTTGCCACTTCACCAGCTAAAGCCATAGTATCCTCCCATGTATATAGTATAATACCCGCGTGATGGTTATTCTACCCTTCCGCGCCGGATTGCCTGGCTGCCGGGGAAGGGGAAATGAGGAACCGCCATTCACCGGCCGCACCCCATTTGGCATAAATCCTTACCGCATATAAACTTGTTTATGTATAACCCGCATTTAACCTCTTGTCAACAGGTTCGCCAGGGCAGCGCAGGGCAACCGCATTATAAAACCCCTCAAGGGAAAAAGTAAAAAGCCGACAGGGAAGGATTGGAGGGGAATAATGGACATACGAACCGAACCTGCCCTGATTCCGGATCCCCGGATCGACAGGTGCAAAAAGCATAATCTGGCGGATATTTTACTCTTATGCATTATCGCTATGGCCTGCGGGGCGGAAAGCGTGGAAGGCATCGCCTTTTTCGGGGAAACCCACGGGGCATGGCTGAAAAAGTACCTGGCCCTGCCCAACGGGACACCCAGTGCCGACACCATCCTGCGCGTATTGGGCCGGATAGATCACCGGAAGTTTGAGGAGTGTTTTCGCTCCTGGACCCAGGGGTATTTCAAGGAACGGATAAGCGCCGGTTCGGTTGTTGCCATAGACGGGAAAACAGTGCGGGGCAGTG
>JAISAF010000279.1 GCA_031266855.1 Spirochaetales bacterium | reverse complement strand
ACTTCCACCTCTGCCCCGCACATATCCCTTACCGCCTGTGCGAAAGGTTCCCCCGAATAACTGCCGTCAACAATAAACTTCCTTACTTCCGATAGATTCTCCGGATTTTGCCTCATCATTCCTGCCGGTCAGTAACGTTTGCGGTGGTAATTCCCAGTGCATGAGGCAGGCCCATCGTGCCCGCAACAATATGACGCTTGATTCCTGACACTTTTTTGCCCGAGTCATACCCTTTTTCTTCCGCCGTATCAGCATTTTGCACGCTTTACGCGTTTAATAATACCGCCTGTCGTTTTATCCCGGCGCACAGCATCATTGCCTACCATGATAATCAATTTTTTTTAAGACTTCCTCAAGTAAGGTGCTGCCCTGTGCGCGTTTCCGTGCCCATACATCATAATAATAACGGACAATCCCCCATTTCGGAAAATCCGCGGGCAGCATGCGCCACCGGCAGCCGCTTTTTATCAGATACAGTATTGCGCAGAAAATATCATACAGGTCTTTTTCCCGCGGCCTGGTACATTTTTTCGCGTTTTCCAAAGCCGGACGGATAATCTCAAACTCTTCGCGTGTTATATCACTTGGATAGCTGTGCATTCTTTCCCCCCTTCTGGTGAAGATTATGGCGCATCGGATAGATATTGAACAGGCTCTTAGAAGTTCCTTTGGTAAGAATTTATGATTGGAGGATAGGGGATTCGAACCCCTGGCCTATAGATTGCGAACCTATCGCTCTACCAACTGAGCTAATCCCCCTCGTAAGGCGTATAGCTACTATAACAGAAAAAACTATACTGTGACAAGTACCAGACAGTCCTATTCAGCAATTCTCAGTTTAAAAAAAGTATCCTCCAAAATCAGGAAAACATCTAAATTGTTTACTTAGATGTTTTTACCACCAGTAACCCCTCAAAAAAGCAATCTGTATTAGTCTCATGCATCTGTTTAAGAAAGCAACGGGTGTCAGTGAAGAAAAATGGGGAGGGCGCCCTCCGGGAGGGAAACCCATTTTTCTTCACTGACAGGCCCCGGTTCTTCCTATTGTTTGCGATGAATCTAAACTGAGAATTGCCGGGTCCTATTATGATCATAACGAAAGTACTTTATCAATTACTTTCGGGGAGCTGCCCAGGGCCGCCACATATAAATTTTTTGTCTTGCCGTTGATAGCAGTACACTCAGGGGGAACAGGAAATTACGTCTGAAAGTTTTTAGGATTTCGCTGGTGCGCGCGCGAGGGATAGAAGTGGATATCCTTGTGCAGAGCAGGTACTGTATGGAAGGAGGGGCATACCAGCGGTGCGGGAATTACAGGAGCGTGTCAGGAGTGAAAGGATAAAAGAAAGCGCCCGGCCTGCCGGGAAACCGGGCAGCCGGGTCCGGGAGCGGGATATGCCGCTGAGGAATATCCTTTTCGTGCACCCTGGGGAAGAAGGCATTGACTGCCGCGGTGAAGTGCACCAATATTTTCAGGCAGCGGAGAAAGTGGAACAGACGGTAAGCAAACAGGATTATTTGCGGCGGCAGCAGAATCTCAATCCGCAGGTATTCAGGCTTCTGAACCAGGGGTATCCGCGCAGTTTTTATAACGGGAACGGGGCGGTAAGCAGGCACGGCTGTGTGGTCCTGTCGGCAGACGGAAGCCGGGCGGAAATACCCAACTCACAGGAAAACCGGAAGGTTTACGGGGAAAGCGGGAACCAGTACGGGAAAGGGGTGGCACGGGCAAATATCAGCGTACTCTGCGATGTCTATAATCGTTTTATCGTTGACCTTGGGATACATAAGTACCGGGACAGTGAAATAGAGGAAGCAAAAGGGCATATAGAGCGGATGAGGGAAGCATTAGGGGAACGGTCAGTCCTGATAATCTGTGACCGCAACTATGTGTCGTTGGAATTTCTGAATTATCTGGAAAATGCGGGAGTAAAATACCTGATACGGCTGCATAAGGGAGATTAGAAAGCGGAAACAGCAGGGATGAGGACGTGAACATCAGGCATACGAAAAACCGGCTGAACCTGTTACGGGAAACAGACCTGGAACGGGCAGAGGAGATACGGGAACTGTACGGGGAGCGGTGGGAGATAGAGGAGAGATTCCATACGCTGAAAAACAAAATGAAGTTTGAGAGCGTGACAGGGAAAGCGGCTGTTTATGTGGAACAGAATTTTCTGGCGCAGATGCTGGTATTTAACATGGTACAGGACATGATAATGGAAGCGGAGGAGCAAACGCGGAAACGGGGGAATGAGCGGGAGTACCGCTATGAGGTGAAGATAAACGAAAACATAGCGATAGGGTTAGGGAAGGAACAGTTTGTGCGCCTGATGCTGGAAGACGGCGATGAAAAGAAGGACCGGATGTTTATCCGGCTGAAGGGAGAGGTTGTGCGGAATACAGTGCCGGTTCGGCAGTTAAAAGGGAGGGAGCGCAAATGGAACTGTTTCAACAAATACAAATGCAACCTGAAACCCAGTTTTTAGGAGGCTTGAGGCTTAAGTTTATGATGTTGCGCCAGGCACCTTGTTAGGAATTTTTTGACTTCTTCGACTTTGTAGTGATTTTTTTTAAAGTATGCTGCTTTTTATGCACCTGTGTTAGCCGCTTGTTGCGCGGCGCAAGGGATTGCAGCGGAAAGCCCGCAGGATTTGCATAAGCAAATCCGAGGACTTGGAGCGGAAAGCCCGGTTTTTTTGGACGGGCGGAGCGCGTCCAAAAAAATGCGCCCAAAAGATTCGGCGTGTATTTACTTCCGCTTATTCCCGGTATATGTCTTCCGGTTCGTTTGATACGACGAGGCTGCCGGTGAAGGGATATTTGAAGTCGGCGTCTTCGGTGACGTACACGCCGCCGCCTTTTGGGGCGGAGTTGCCTGTGATGGATCCGGCTTGCAGGACAAACTCGTCGCGTACCGGGACGCCTCCGCCTGCGCCCCAGTCGGCGGCAACAACTCCGCCGCCGTATTCTTCCGCGGTGTTCCAGCTTATTGAGCCGCCGGTCATAAGGAATCTGCTGCTGTTTACATAGACGCCGCCGCCGAATTTCTGTGAGGTATTTCCTGAGATCGCGGCGTTGCCTTCCAGGGTCAGGAAAACCGCTGATGAGAATTCCTGCGAGAAAAAATTGAGGAACACATAGACGCCGCCGCCGAATCTTTGCGCGTGGTTGCCGCTTACTATGGCGTTGCCGCCCAGGGTAAGAAGGCGCCGTGTTACCTCGATGCCGCCGCCGCTACGGGCCTGGTTGTCGCGGATAATGCCGCCGTTCATGGTGGAGGTTCCTGATGTTCCGTTCCGGCCGGTTCCAAGATAAAGCCCGCCGCCTGAGTCTGCGGCGTTGCCGCTTATTTCTCCGGCTGCCATGAAGAAATTCCCGTCTTCCACAGAAACGCCTCCGCCTTTATCGCCAGCGCTGTTTCCGTGCAGGATTCCACCTTCACAGGTAAAGGAGGCGGAACCCAGTATGTACACGCCTCCGCCGGAAGCCTCCGCCGTATTTCCGCTGACGCTGCCCGCGCGAAAACCGCAGGAGCCGCCGGAAAAGGCCGCGCCGCCGCCGGAGTCTCCCGCGGTGTTTGCGCGTATGTCAGGCCCGCTTAGTATCCACTTCGCGTACTCGCTGTACAGGCCGCCCCCGGAGCCGTCCGCCGTGTTGTTATTCAGGCTTCCGCCTTCAAAAAAATAAAAGGTGGAATCCGTGCCGCGTATGTACATGCCGCCTCCGTATTTTCCGGCGTGGTTATACGAAACCGCGCCTCCTTCAAGAACGAAGATTCTGTTTTCCCCCGCGTACACGCCTCCGCCGTATTCCTGCGCGCTGTTTTCCGTAATAAGCCCCTGGCCCGACAGGGTGAATTTAGAGTCTTCCATCCACAGGCCGCCGCCCTGGGTGGCGCTGTTAGCCGATATTTCTCCGCCCCGCATCGTAAAGGCGCAGTCCTGCGCCAGGGCGATGCCGCCGCCCCAGAAGGCCCTGTTCCGGGCGACAAGGCCCGCTTCCATGACAAGGCTGCTGCCGTTTTCCGCCATAAGGCCGCCGCCCCGCCGGGCTTCGTTATCTTCGATTGTTCCGCCGCGCAGGGTAAGGGAGCTTCCTTTTCCCAGATACACGCCGCCGCCGGGCATCCGCGCCGTGTTGCCTTTGATGCTGCCCCCGTCTATGATGAATTCTCCG
>JAISAF010000275.1 GCA_031266855.1 Spirochaetales bacterium | reverse complement strand
AACCGTAACAGTTTATTGTTAGCGTGGTGGCGGCAGCCGGAACCGGGAAAGGCCAGGCCGGGGACGGCCTTGAGGATTTCCGCAGCCGGAAATCCGGGGAACCTCTAAAAACTTTCCATGCTGGTAGTACGCACAGGAAACTTTTATACCTGCAAGCGTCATGGTCGCTATACGCGCGGTGGTGGCAGCCGGTGGTGATAAATACGTGCGCAGCGCGTAACGCGCTGCGCTTGGTGGCACACCACGCAATTTTGTCCCAAAATTGCGACCGCCGGGTTGTGAGTGCATAATTGCCGTTGGCAATTATGCACTCACGGAATTGCCAAGAGCAATTCCGTGGCCTGGTTTTGAGTTGCCACTCACAGCAATTTTTTCCTTTAGAATTTTAAATCTCAAATTGAAAGTTTTTAGAGCTTCCCTTATAGGCAATTTGCTTGCGCAAATTGCCTCCGCCGGGTTGCAGCGCATAATTGCTAAAGCAGCAATTATGCGCCCCCGCAATTGCCGTGAGGCAATTGCGGGGATTGATTTTGAGCTGCCGCTGCGCAAGGGATTGGAGGGATGCGAAGCAGCCACAGCGCGGAGCGCTGGGGCCGGAGCGATAGCGGAGTCCCGGAAAGCCCGGTTTTTGGGCCGCCGTGGGCGGCTCAAAAATGCGCCCGCATTATTATTTTATACGGGAACCGCTTCTTCGGTTTTTACCTTTTCCAGTTCTTTTTTCGCGTCGTGGGAAAAGACCATTTTGCCATCCCGCACGGATACCATGATTTTATCGCCGTCTTCAAAATGGCGGCGCAGAAGTTCCATTGAAAGAGGTTCCTCGATTTCCTGCTGGATGACCCTGCGCAGCGGGCGCGCTCCATAGCAGGGATCAAAGCCTTTTTCGATCAGGAAGTCCTTGCCCTCTTTTGTTACAGAAAGGCAAAGAGCTTTTTCTTCAAGGCGGGACTGGACTTCGGCAAGAAGGATATCAAGAATACTTGTCATCTGTTCCTTGCTGAGCGACTGGAAGACAACAGTCTCGTCAACCCGGTTCAGAAACTCCGGGCGGAAGAGCCGTTTGAGTTCATTCAGGGCGGAGGCTTTGATTTGCTTGTAATCCAGAACGCCCGCCTGTGAACGGAAACCGACAGCGGAATCGCGGGTTATTTCCCGCGCGCCCGCGTTAGAGGTCATAATGAGGACAGTATTACGGAAGGAAACGGTATGCCCCAGGTTGTCCTGGAGCTGGCCTTCTTCCAGCACCTGCAAAAGCAGATTGAATACATCAGGATGAGCTTTTTCAATCTCGTCAAGCAGAATGACACTGTAAGGCCGCCGGCGGATTTTCTCTGTCAAAAGGCCTCCTTCTTCGTAGCCGATATATCCGGGAGGAGCGCCCACAAGGCGCGACACGTTGTGTTTTTCCATGTAGTCGGACATGTCGATACGAACAAGGGCTTCGGCGTTGCCAAAAAGATATTCGGCAAGGCTTTTCGCAAGCAGGGTTTTCCCCACCCCGGTGGGACCAAGAAAAATAAAAGACCCCATAGGCCGCGCGGGGGAAGACAGCCCCATGCGGGATCTGCGAATGGCGGAAGCGATAACCCCGATGGCATTGTCCTGACCAATAACTTTTTCATGCAAGGCGTTTTCAATAGTTAAAAGCCGCTCAGACTCATCAAGGGCAAGACGCACAAGGGGAATACCCGTCATGTCGGAAATTACCCTCTGAATGTCCTGCGCGTCGATGATATTCTGTTCGGATTTCAGGGACAGCCGCCAGTCTTCTTTCAGTTCATCGATCTTTGTTTTCAACTGGCGCACGGTATCCCGCACCGACGCGGCCTTCTCGTAATTCTGCGCCGTCACAAAAGCCGTCTTTTCGTTATTCAGGCGGTCAATATCCTTTTCCAGATCGGAGACTTCCTGGGGCAGAATATGATTTTCTATCCTCTTGCGGCTGCCCGCCTCGTCAATAAGGTCAATGGCCTTGTCGGGAAGAAAACGCTCGCTGATGTAGCGCCGCGACATCAGCGCCGCGGCTTCCAAAGAGCCTGTTGTGTAGGATACGTTGTGATGCTGTTCGTAACGGTCCTTAATGCCTTTCAGGATTTCGATAGTTTGCTCAACCGAAGGTTCGTTGACATAAATTGTCTGGAAACGGCGTTCAAGAGCCGCGTCGCGCTCAATATACTTTTTATACTCGTTCAAGGTAGTCGCGCCGATACACTGAATTTCCCCGCGGGAAAGCGCGGGTTTCAGCATATTGGAGGCGTCAATCGCCCCTTCCGCGCCGCCCGCCCCAATGAGGGTATGCAGCTCGTCGATAAAAAGGATGATATTCCCGGTATTGGTTATTTCCTTCATAATGCGCTTCAGGCGTTCCTCGAACTCGCCGCGGTACTTGGTACCGGCGATGATTGAGGCAAGGTCAAGGGTAACAACCCGCTTTCCTAAAAGCACTTCGGGCGCCGAACCGTCCATAATATTCTGCGCAAGCCCCTCCACAATGGCGGTTTTCCCAACGCCAGGCTCGCCTATCAAAACAGGATTGTTTTTCGTGCGCCTGGCAAGGATTTGCGTAACCCTGCGGATTTCCTTTTCCCGGCCCACAACAGGATCAAGTTTGTGTTCCGACGCCATCTGGGTAAGATCGCGGGAAAACTCGTCAAGAGTCGGGGTTTTCTTCATCCCCGGAGAACCAGTCCCCGCTGTTTTCCTGCGCGGTACAGCGCCCTCAAAAACAGAAGTTCTCCCCTGCTGGAAGGAATTACCGGAAAGCTCCATCACAATATCGCGAAGCATCTCCACCGTAACATTGAAAGAACCTAGAACGCGGGACATAACAGCCCCCTCCTCGCGGCTACAGGCAAGAAGAAGATGCTCGGTTCCAATATAGCCATGTCCCAGATTTTTCGCTTCCTCAGCCGAGTCTTCAAGGATTTTCTTTCCACGCGCGGAAGGCGGCACTTCCCCAAGGATAAAACCGCCCTTTTTCCGGGGAATGGAATTTTCGATTTCGATTTGCAGGCGAATAGGATCCATCATCGCCTTCTGCAAAACTTTATAACCCAGACCAGAGGCTTCCTTCAGGATCGCGAGCATAATATGTTCCGGTAAAAGCTGGTCAGAATGGAAACGCTTGGCTTCATCCTGCACAAGGATTGTCAAAATCCTTTGGGCCCTTTGCGTAAAACCCTTAAACATAATTCCCCTCCTCTCCCCAAGATGTATTTCGTAATTCTTCATGAATGAAAACCGCACGTTCCCTGTTTTCCCGTTCCTCCAGGGATCCCGCCGACCCCTCCCCCAGCCGGACGCGGATATGGGCAGGCATCGCGCGGAAAATTATCGCGGTCAGTTTGTCCCAGCGAACCGGCGAGCGCCGCTTCATGCAGTAGCCCATCCTCAGCAGGGAAAGCAGCTTAATAGCCTCCTCCCAATTCAGGAATTTTGCCCGCTCAAGAATGCCAAAAGCCCTGCACATCTGGTCCTCGAAAAAATCACCCCTTTTCTCAAAAAGCAGGTTCCGCATCTCCCTTTCATAATTTAATAACGAAAGTGTTATATCTGCAAATTTTTTAAAAAGATCTTCTTCGGATTCACCCAAACGCGGCCTGCCGCTAATAAGAAAAAACTCCGCGCCCACGCCTTTTACCTGTAAAAAGTTTTCCATGGAAAATCCCGCGCCGTTCAGCAGCTTTTCCACCTTGTCAAGCCGGCCGCTCAGGGCCATACCGGGAAGGTGCAGTACAGCCGAGGCTTCCAGCGCCGTTCCCATATTGTCAAGCTCAGAAGAAAGATAGCCCAAATCGAGGGAAACAGCGTAATCAAGCCGCGATTCCAGCTCGCAGTCGGCCCTGTCCACATCGCGCCAGGCGCCCCGCAGGTTATTCCCCCCCCGAAGGGAAGTAATACACAGATGATCCTTCGCGTTGATCTCCACGCAAAGCTGCCTGTCCGCGGATATAAGCAGCGCCGCCCTTCGGAATTCTTTCCGTTTATGTACCCTGCCCTCCTCAACAAGAAAAGCGTTTTGCTCCTCACTCAAACTCTCCAGCTCGTAATGAATAAGCCCGGGACATACCCGGCTGTCCTGTAAAGCAGCCTCAATTTTCATACAGACATCTTCCCGCTCCTTCGCGGAAAGAATATGAGGATACGCGACACTCGAAAGGTTCCGGGAAATTTTGACTTTACTGGAAATAATAATATCGTGATCAGGCCCGGCTTCCTCGTACCAGCACGGCGCGAAATGCGAAACGTAAAAATCGCTCATACCGTGTCCCTGCCCACAGCGGCATCCAGACCAATGATTTTATCACGCAGCAGCGCCGCTGTTTCGTAATCTTCGTTCCCCAAAGCGGTTTCCAACTGGATTTTCAGATTTTCGCGATCAATGAAAAAAGACTTATAGGAAAGAATTTTCTTTGGCAGTTTTCCCCGGTACGGCCTGTCGCCCTCCTTCAAGTGAAGAAACTTTCTGATTTCCCGCGAAAAAATTTCATAACAGGCGCTGCACCCCACCCTGCGGGAAGTCCGTATATCCCGCAGCCGCGTACCACAAACAGGGCAGCCGCGTACACCCACGGTTTTTTCAGGAACATTCTCAAAAAGGCCATGCAGAAACCACGCGGCGTCTTCGGTAATGCCGTCCCTCGCGCCGATGATACCCCTTCCGCGGGCACAATCCTCGCATATCTTCATTTCGCGGCACTCGCTTCCAATAATCTGCCGGATACGGATACGGGCATTGTCTTTTCCGCATATTTCACATATCATATACCTATAGAATAACGCAAAATAAAGTATATTACAACTATGCGCCGGACAGCGGAAAAAGGAGTAAAACAGCCCCGCCCGGCAGCATAGGCAAAAGGATTTTATTAGTTTTCGGGCGCGTTTTTTTGCCCGCGGCCGGGCAAAAAAACCGGGCTTTCCGCTCCAAGTCCTCGGATTTGCCAATGCAAATCCTGCGGGCTTTCCGCTCCAATCCCTCGCGCACGCACCAGCGGCAAAGCAGAAAGCCTCTGTATGCTTCGCATACAGAGGCTTTCTGCCTGGTAACAGGCCCGCAAGCGTGACGGCAGCCGGCTGGTGATACAGACGCGCACAGCGCGTTACGCGCTGTGCCTGGTGGCAGGCCTGAAAGCGTATCGGTCGCCTGGAATCGTGGTGGCGGTGAGCCGGCTGGTGATAGCTACGTGCACAGCGCTACGCGCTACGCTTGGTGGCACATAACGCAATTGTTCCACAATTGCGGCCGCCGGATTGCGTGCAGCTAATTGCCTTTGGCAAGTAGCTGCCCCGGAATTGCCGTGAGGCAATTCCGGGGCCGGGTTCCGGGCGCATAATTGCACGGCAATTATGCGCCAGTGAAATTGCCTGTGGCAATTTCACTGGCTGGGTTTGAGCTTCCGCCGCGCCAGGGATTGTAGCGGAAATCCTTTTTTACCGCGGAGCGGTAAAAAAGATTGGAGCGGAAAGCCCGGTTTTTTGCGCGGAGCGCAAAAAAGGCGCCCGGATTCCGAATGTAAATGGGTTATTAAACAGGCTCCTAGCCTGAAAAACAGTAAAGGATATATATGAATCAATTTGAAGAACTGGGACTTTCCGCGGTTTCTCTGGAAGCTCTCAAGGTAAAAGGTTTCGAGGAACCAACGGAAATCCAGGCGAAGATTATCCCCCTGGTCTTAAACGGGGACAAGGATATTATCGGTCAGGCTCAAACCGGAACCGGGAAGACGGCGGCTTTTGGGCTTCCTATTCTGGACCGGCTGGAAGTAAAACAAAAGAATAAAACCGTGAAGGCTCTTATTCTGGCGCCTACGCGGGAGCTGGCGGTGCAGGTGGCGGAGGAGTTGAATTCCCTTCGGGGCGAGCGGAAGATCGCGATTCTTCCTGTGTATGGGGGGCAGTTTATTGGCCACCAGATTAGCAGGATCCGGGAGGGGGTGGATATTGTTGTGGGGACTCCGGGGCGGATTATCGATCATCTGGAACGTAAAACCCTGAATTTCGCGGATTTGTCGTTTCTGGTTCTTGATGAGGCGGACGAGATGCTGAATATGGGGTTTATTGACGAGGTAAAGCAGATTCTTGAAAGCGCCGGGGAATCGCGGCGGATGCTTCTTTTTTCCGCGACGATGCCCGATCCGATTAGGAAGGTCGCGGAAGCCTATATGGGGGAGTACGAGATGGTGCGTATCGAAAAGAATACGCAGACCGTTTCCCTGACGGATCAGATTTATTTCGAGGTTCACGAACAGGACAAGTTTGAGGCGTTGTGCCGTATTATCGATATGGAAGAGATTTTTTATGGCCTTGTTTTTTGCCGTACAAAGATCGGCGTTGATGAGCTTGTTCATAAACTATCGGAACGCAGTTACGCTGTGGAAGGGCTGCATGGCGATATGAGCCAGGCTCAGCGCGAGCTTATTCTGGGGCGTTTCCGCAAGCGGCGGCTTACGGTTCTTGTCGCTACCGATGTGGCTGCGCGGGGAATCGATATTACCGGCTTGAGCCATGTTATCAATTTTTCGCTGCCTCAGGATACGGAGTCCTATATCCACCGCATCGGCAGAACCGGCAGGGCCGGCAGCGAGGGAACAGCCATTACTTTTGTTACGCCTTCGGAATACCGGAAGCTGATGAATCTGAAACGGGTAACAAAGGCGGATATCCGCCGGGAGGATGTTCCTGGTGTTGATGCCATTATTGCCGTGAAAAAGGAACGGCTGGTAAAGGCCATTCAGGATTTTTCCGGCAGCGGGGAAGAATACAGAACTATGGCGAAGAGGCTTCTTGAGGGGCGGGATGCGGAGGAAGCGCTGGCTTCGGTTTTGACGTACGCTTTTCAGGGCGCGCTGGATACAAGTAAATACACGGCGATTCGCGAGGTAAAAAAGAAGGATTCGGTAGACCGGACGGGAAAATCCCGTATCAATATCCGGCTGGGGAGAAAGGACGGCGCGACAAAACGGCTGCTCGCGGATATGATAGAACAGGAGGCCGGCGTAGCTTCGCGGGATATTCAGAATATCGAAATTTTCGATACCTATTCCTTTTTGACTGTTCCTTTTCATGCCGCGGAAAAAATAGTGAAGATTTTCCGTTCGCAAACCAAGGGGAAAACGCCTTTGGTGAAAATCCTCTCCGATCGGGGCGGCAATCGGGACAGGCCGGAAAAAGGCGGGCCGGGGAAGGACAGGCCGGGGAAAAGCGGGAAAAAACGGCCCGCGGGGAAGAAACCGCCCAGGAAGCCCGGTGAGAGGAAAGACAGGCGGAAGAAGTGAACCGCGAAGCCGGAGAAGTGAACCGCAAAGGCGAAGTGTGAAAGCCTGAAATACTTCATTAGCTCATACTTATTTGACTTCCGCGACTTCGCGGTAAAAATTCCGGTTTTTTATCAGCATACGAGTAAACGCCAATGCCTTGCCCAGCCATCAGAAATCTGATACATTCAAAACAAGAGGTAACGAAATGGCCGCCAAAGTAAAACCTGTCCAGCCTACAGAGATAAAAGACAAGAAAATCGCCCGCGAAGTCATGAGACTTGTTCGATAACCTTCCGGTTCTCTCACAAGTCTGGCGAATTTGCCGCAAAATGGCGGCAAATTCGGCTATTTTTATATTGAAACTATTCCCGAAGCTATGGGGTTTCTGAATAGCTCTATTGAACAGATCCGCAAACCAATACCTGCCAAAGTCATGAAGCGGAATGAAAAAATAGTTGCCTATTTTAAGCAATTTGAGCGATAAATGGCTGGAATGCCGGACTTTTCAACAAAAACCGTAAAACAATCAGCATGAGGAAAGACATTTATTGTTAGCGTGGTGGTGGCTGCTGGTTTTGCGCTTGTATTTATTTGATGTGATGTATCCGTCCGGCAATGGCGCCGGTTATGTAATTCCTTTTCTACAAGGCAGGAACCTTGCTTTCAGCGCGGCGTAGTCTGGAGACTACGCCGCACGGGTTATTTTTTATTCCATATATTATCAGTATCTATTTCATTACCTGTACTTAAATCTATTTTATAATTTGTATCATGTATTGAAAAATATGCTCTTGGAATATTATTATATTTCGTTTTTATTGTATTCCAGCATAATTGAAACCATTTTTCATATATTTCGCATTTTTTGTTTTCAAATTCATTATAACAATTATTAAATTCATCATCGTTTGCGCCGCGTTTTTCAAACTCCATTCTATATTCTTTATCTAACCATTCCTTTGGAAAAAATGTTTTACAATTTATTTCATCAAGAAGTATATCATATTTTGCCTCTACTATATTTTCCTTATCATCAAATGCTTCAAATTTTGTATTCATTAATTCATGCTCATACTCAAAAAAAATAGCATGAATTTCGCGGTTTCCAATAACTTGATTTAATATTGTTTTCATTGTACATTGCATTTTTGTTTCCAATGATTTCAGATAATTTTCCCAACCATTGAGCATTTCATTAAATTCGTCTTTATACATATAAATTTCCATTTTACTTCGTTTTGGGCCGTGTATAGTCGTTCCCCGCCCACCTCAACAGCCTCTTTTATAGTTTATACCCTTTTTTTTCTTCTTTTGTCAATATGATTTTGTACAATTTTTACAAAAGCTTAGGGACGTATTGCGTATAACTGGCGCATAAACGCCATAGGCTGCCTGCTGACAGGAAACGGTTGCTGTCTGCTTTTACGGTGCGGGTTAGCAGCTTGATTAGACTAAAAAGAATGCTTCCAGAGAGATTCACCGTAAAGCCGAAGACTGGCAAAGCCGAGGACGGGCAAGGGCGAAGGAGTTAAAAAAGGAGGGAAAAAAATATCTCAAGAGCAAAAACTTATTAGACTTTTTCGACTTCGCGGTAAAAATTCCGGTTTTTAATAAGAGTAAACCAGCAATGCCTTGCCCAACCGCCAGAAATCTGATACATTCAAGACAAGAGGTAACAAAATGGCCGTCAAAGTCAAA
>JAISAF010000169.1 GCA_031266855.1 Spirochaetales bacterium | reverse complement strand
CCCGGTAGAAACCCGGAGATCTGACATACCAGCACGCGTCTTCTTTGGAGTAGGTAATTTTACAGGGTATAGTTGTTTTCATTTGTAACCCGCCTGTTTTAAAAGTGAATTGAGGAGGCTTTTTTGAGGTCTCCGTTCCCATGAACGGGCACGGCTATACTTGTACTGCCTTTAACCATGATGTGATGCGAACCGCTAATCCTGTCTTCACTCCAGCCGTCTTTCTTTAGCTGTTTGACAAAATCTTTACCGCTCATAAACAGAGTATACACCTTATATGGTGTATATGTCAAAGGTTTCCACGTTCAGCATTTTCTGTATAACGTTTTCTGCCGCGCGGTAACCGCCTGTAAAATCCGTGTGCGCATGATATACTCTTCGCCTGTCATGGTCGCCAGCCGTCACCGCACTTCCCGCCAGGGGCATGCTTTTTTCATGAAATGATACAACGAATTTCTTCGCGGGCTTTAGAACGACAAGACCCAGCGCCTTCGCCATTTCCGGGCGCAGGGTTTTTGAGGATTTTATTTCGTACAGCAAAAATGAAGACCCTTCGTCAAGAAGCAGGTCCACCTCCACCGCATTTGAATCGCGGCGGGAAAAGTGCCAGGTGCCTTTTTTGATAGCGCATTCCAAAATATGATGCCATTTTATGAAATGAAAAAACGTGCCTGGCACCATACGCCCCTGAATTGCCTCATGGCAATTCAGGGGCCTTATTCTGAGCTGCCGCTGGGGCGGCGGCAGCCGGTGGTGATAAAGACGTGCACAGCGCTGTGCGCTGCGCTTGGTGACAAATCACGCAATTTGCTTCCGCAAATTGCGACCGCTGGGTTATGGGCAGGTAATTGCCGTTGGCAATTACCTGCCGTGCGTATAACGCGGCGGATCCGTTTTTACGCACCGCTTAGCCGCTGGGCGGCGCGAGGGATTGGAGGGATGCGAAGCAGACACGGCGCGGAGCGCCGGGGCCGTAGCGATAGCGGAGTCCCGGAAAGCCCGGTTTTTTTACCCGCGTAGCGGGCAAAAAAGCGCGCCCGGATTTTTTAAGAAAATCTTCGTATTGTTAAATTTCTGCCATACGAAAACATCTCATTGCAGGAATACGGTATTTGCGCTATAGTGTAGTTTGTTATGATGACAATCTGGAAGCAGAATGGGAAAAATCTTGAAGAGGTGGAAACGCCGCAGGGCAAGTGCTGGATCAACATCGCCCAGCCGAATAATTACGAGATAAGCCGCCTTATAAACGAATACGGCTTTGAGGCTGATATGCTCAACGATATTCTTGATACCGACGAGCAGTCGCGGGCCGGGAAGGAGGATGACAGGAGTTTTTTTATTGTGCGTGTCCCGGTTTTCCAGGAAGACCGCGAAACCCCCTATTACACCCTGCCGCTGGGCGTGATTTTTTTTGAGGATATGATTATAACTATCTGCTTGCAGGAGAGCGAGGTAATCCGCGATATGCTGATGGGTAAAATCAAGCATTTTTCCTTTGAAAATCATAAAACCTTTCTTTTAACGATTCTTTTCCGGGTGGCGTTTTATTTTCTGCGTTATCTCAAGGAAATCAACCGGAAGACCAGCCAGACCGAAAAGGAACTTCAAAAGGCCGTGAAGAATAACGAGCTGATCCAGCTTTTAATTCTGGAAAAATCCCTGGTATTTTTTACTACTTCGCTGAAATCCAACGAATTTCTTATTGACAAAATCCAGAAATCAAACCTTTTGAAGCTTTCGGCAGAGGAGGCGGATTTGATTGATGATGTTGTTACCGAAAACCGCCAGGCGCGGGAGATGGCGAATATCTACAGCGATATTCTGTCCGGTATGATGGACGCTTTTGCTTCGGTCATTTCCAACAATCTGAATGTAGTAATGAAACAGCTTACATCCATATCGCTTATTCTTATGCTGCCTACGCTTGTGGCAAGTATTTACGGGATGAATGTGAAGCTTCCTTTTCAGAACACCTCCTTTGCTTTCATAGGAGCGCTGACGCTGTCGGGAATACTCGCGGTTGTGAGTATCGTTATTTTTCGCCGGAAACGGTTTTTCTGAAAAAAGCCCCGGGCGTACCAAAGCGTGAAGGCCCTATGAAGGATCGGCGTCCGGCGGACAGGGGGATTGACAGCGTCATTTTTGACCTGGATGGTACGCTGTGGGATGCCAGCATTGCCAGCCAAATGGCCTTAAATACATCATTTGAGCAGTGCGGATATGCCGTTAAAGCCGAAAGAAAGACGGTTAGGGAAATATCGGGAACTCCGCTGGATATCAGCCTGAAACAGAACTTTACGTTTATTCAGAAAAAAGACTATGCTACAATAAAAAAATTGTACGAAAAGAATGAACCTATCTTTATGAAGTCCCGCGGCGGAAAACTCTTCCCCCATGGAAGAACTACATTGCAAATACTGTGTACATATAAAAAATTATTTATCGTAAGTAACTGCCTGAAAGGATATATCGAAAATTTTCTCGAACAGAAGAAACTGGGGAATATATTTACCGGATATATATGTTCCGGGGAAACAGGGCTGACAAAAAGCGAAAATATACAGATTATAATCAGGGAATACAGGCTGGATTCGCCAGTATACGTTGGCGATACCGAATGGGATTACGAGGCGAGTAAAGATAATAACATTCCATTTGTTTATGCGAAATACGGATTTGGCAAAGTCGCGGATGTACAATACCAAATAAAAAATATAAAGGAACTGATACCGATACTACAGGAAATTCATCCGGCCTGAAGGCGGTACAGATCAAATCCATGTACAATTTTTATACTGGAACTGTTCGCGTACCGGGCTGCTCTTAGTATGTTAGAAATGGCTGTGAAAAGGCACATAAAAATCCGTCCGCGGAAATATTCGAAGCATAACGTGTATGGGGAGCTTATGGCATGAAGAAGGAAAAGGCGCCACGGAACAGGACTTTGACGGTTTCGCCTGGGGAGCGGGCCGAACTTAAAAAAAGGATTTTTTATCCGGGGAAGGACGGGTTTTCACTGGCGCGGATCATCAATAAAACAATTTGCGGGGATGTATTTGCTATTATGGATTTACTGCCGTCCCAATTCGCCGATTTGCTCATAATCGATCCTCCCTATAATCTGGATAAAAATTTTCACGGTTTCAAATTCTCAAAATCAAGTGACAGCATATATTCGGCGTATTTAGCGGGGTGGTTCCCGAAAATTCTTCATGTATTAAAGCCGGATGGCTCTGTTTATATGTGCGGCGACTGGAAAAGCACATTTTGCTTATATCAGATTATGCGGGATTTTACCGTAATCAGGAATAGAATAATCTGGCAGAGAGAAAAGGGCAGAGGGGCGCGGGCAAACTGGAAGAATACTACAGAGGATATCTGGTTTGGAACAAAATCGGCAAATTATTATTTTAATGCCGGGGCTGTAAAACAAAAGCGGAGAGTACTGGCTCCGTACAGGGAAAACGGAAAGCCAAAAGACTGGGTGGAAACCGCCGAAGGCAGGTTCCGGCTGACATGCGCGGGTAATTTCTGGGATGACATTTCGGTTCCGTACTGGTCAATGCCGGAGAATACGGATCATCCGGCGCAGAAGCCTGAAAAATTAATCGCGAAACTGATTCTGGCTAGTTGCCCTGAAAACGGGATAGTGCTGGATCCGTTTCTGGGATCAGGAACCACATCGGTTGTGGCGAAAAAACTGGGGCGGAAATATATTGGGATTGAAATTAATGAAGACTACTGCTGCTGGGCGGAAAAACGCCTGGCGTTATCAGATACCGACAGGAGCATTCAGGGGTATTCGAATGGCGTATTCTGGGAAAGAAATACCTCGAATCTGCAAATAAAAGAAAAAAAATGAGTGTTTACGGGCGGGGAACCGGAAGGAATTTTAACCACGAAGTCGAGAAAGTCAAAGA
>JAISAF010000154.1 GCA_031266855.1 Spirochaetales bacterium | reverse complement strand
GGATTAACCGATTCCGGAAAATTTACCTCATAAATCATGGGATTCGGTATCGCTTCTTCAATTTTTGCGCCGCGGTTAAATAAAATAACGGGGTCTTTCCACGACTTTTCAGGAATTGGTGTTAGGGTATTGGTAATCAAATAAGGCGAACTGATACTTTCCTGAATATAGTAATATAACATTTGTTTTCCTCCGGATTTCAGAAAATGATTTATGATAGTATATTTTGTCTATAATTTATTGTCAACAATTATCATATAAACAAAATATCCCATTTTATCTCTCCTTTTCAATTATTTTTATATTAAAATTATGCCCGAAGCTGTGAGGTTTCTAAACAGTTCTATTATTTTACTTCAATTGGCGTGCCGGTAAGGTTCCATTCGTTAAAAGTCATTATCGTTTCAAGTACATCCGCGACACGCCCGGAAATACACAACTCCTGACTGTGCCAAAGGCGAAACATCTCCGGTTTATTTTTAAGTTTTTCGGCGGAAAAAACACGTTTGTGAAAACCATAAACAGGAGGAATTTTATCATTACCTTCCATGATAACATCGTATTCACATGCTTCCAATAACGCGGCGTCAACTAAACCAATGACATTGAGTATATTGTACCTCGTCCACTTTTTTCCGGTTTCAGGATTATGCAGTTCAGCGGGAAAAAGCTGGAAATTATCAACTTCCGCTTTTTGCAATGCTTCCAAAAAAATTCCGTTTACAACAGGATATGAGCGTTGAAGATACGGCGGATTAACCGATTCGGGGAAATTTACCTCATAGATCATTGGATTCGGTACAGCTTCTTCAATTTTTGCGCCTTTGGTAAATGAA
This sequence comes from Spirochaetales bacterium, assembly GCA_031266855.1. GTDB lineage: Bacteria > Spirochaetota > Spirochaetia > DTKZ01 > DTKZ01 > JAISAF01. Next base: position 7,452 of record JAISAF010000154.1, on the reverse strand, counting down.
ATACCGGGTTCCTTCCACGATTTTTTAGGGATTATTGTTGAGGCGCTGGTAATCATATAAGGCGAACTGATACTTTCCTGGATATAGTAATATAACATTTGTTTTCCCCCGGATTTCAGAAAATGTTTCGTAATAGTATATTTTAGCGGTAATTTATTGTCAACGCGCCCGGCTGTAGCCTGGGAATCAGGCCCGCGAAATTGCCAGAGGCAATTTCGCGGGTTTGCTTGTACGGCGACAGTCAGCCGCTGGGCACGCGCCAGGGATAGGAGCGGAAAGCCCACAGGAAGCGCATTGGCGCTTCCGAGGACTTGCAGCGGATAGCCCGGTTTTTTTGCCTGTCCGCGGGCAAAAAAAGGCGCCCAAATATGTTGATAAAAATTTCCCGCGTTTATTCTGATATGGATGCCGCGTGCGCTTGCACATAATGACAGATGGTGCTACAATTCTTTATTCATAAATTTGAGGAGGCTGGTCATGAAAGTGGCGATAGGGTGCGACCCGAATGCGGTGGATTTGAAGAAGATTCTTATTCCGGTTATAGAAAAGATGGGGCACGAGGTAAAGGATTATGGTTCGGATGATCCTATTTACGCTAATGTGGCGTTTGCTGTGGCGCAGGATGTTGCCGCCGGGGTGTGCGAGCGGGGCGTGCTGATTTGCGGGACTGGTATCGGCGTGTCTATTGCGGCTAACAAGGTTACGGGCGCTTATGCCGCCTGTGTTACGAATATTTATCAGGCGCAGCGGGCCGCTTTAAGTAATAACGCGAATATTATTACTTTGGGGGCGCAGGTGACTGGTTCGGAACTTGCCAAGTGTCTGGTGGAGGCGTATTTGCCGCTTAGTTTCGATCCGAAGTCGCGGTCTTTTCCTAAGGTGGACAGGATTTGCAAATACGAGCGGGGAGAGAAATAATGGGGAAACCTTCTATAAAGGAGCTTGAGTATACCGCGGCGCTGTGCCGGCGCAAGGTGCTGAGGATGATTGAGGCCGGGCATGCCGGTCACATGGGCGGGGCCATGTCCTGTATCGATATTGTCGCGGCGCTCTATTTTTATGTTATGCGCATTGACCCGCGAAATCCGAAAATGCCTGGGCGGGATCGTTTTATTCTTTCGGCGGGGCACAAGTGTATGGCGCAGTATGCTGTTCTATGCCAAAGGGGATTTTTTGATGAAGCGGTACTTGATTCCTATGGTTCCCTGAATTCGAAGATTCCTGGTCATCCTGATATGTATAAACTGCCGGGAGTCGAGGCGAATACCGGGGCTTTGGGTCATGGGCTTTCCATTGGGCTGGGTATGGCGCTGGGGCTGCGTATGGACGGAGAGGGCGCGAGGACCTTCGTTGTTATGGGCGACGGGGAGCTTGCCGAGGGTTCCAACTGGGAAGCCGCGGCGGCGGCGGCTCAGTTTAAGGCGGACAATTTGGTTGTTTTTGTGGATTGTAATGGTTTACAGATAAGCGGAAAGACTGTGGACATTATGAATATGAATCCGGTGGAGCGCTTTGCCGCGTTCGGCTGGGCTGTAAAGGAAATTGATGGGAACAGTATGAGCCAGATCACCGCCGCGGTGGACGCTGTTCCTTTTGCGCCGGGAAAACCTTCGCTGATTGCGGCTCACACGCTCAAGGCCCGCGGCATTTGTTTTGCCGAGGGTATCGCCAAGTATCATTACTGGAAGCCTTCCGCCGAAGAACTGAACAAGGCAATCGCGGAGCTTGATAAAAAAATTGAGGAGGTACAACCGTGAGCACGTCTGAAACGCGGGATCCCCGCAAGGAATTCGGCGCGGCGGTATTCGCGGCCGCGCAAAAAAATCCCGCTGTTGTGGCGCTGTCGGCGGACTCCGGCGGCTCCTCCGGCCTTGGGGAATTTCAGAAAACCTGGCCCGGCCGCTACTTCGAGTTTGGTATTATGGAACAGGGAGTTGTTGGCGTTGCCTCCGGTCTCGCCACAACCGGCAGGATTCCCGTGTTCTGCGCTATCGCGCCTTTTGTTACTTCCCGGCCCTACGAAATGGTGCGTAACGACTGCGGCTACATGAGGCAGAATGTAAAAATCGTGGGACGCAATGGCGGTATCACCTACTCCGATTTGGGATCGACTCATCATTCCCTCGAAGACTTTGCTATTATGAGCATGATTCCCGGTATGGTTGTGCTGTGCCCCCAGGACCCGAACGAAATCAGGAACGCTGTTGCCGCCATGATTGAACATACCGGGCCAGTGTATATGCGCATAGGCAATGAACCGCTTCCTGTTTTTACGCAGGACAAACCTTTTGTTATTGGCAAGGGCAGTCTTTTGCGGGAGGGAAAGGACATCAGCATTATCAGTACCGGAACGCTTACCTGGCCCGCTCTTGAGGCGGCGCGGGAACTTGCCGCGAAGGGTCTTAGCGCTGAGGTAATTGGTATGCCGACCGTCTGTCCCCTTGACGAGGATCTCATCACAGCCAGCGCGCGGAAAACCGGGCGTATCATTACCATCGAGGAACACTACATTCCCGGCGGCCTTGGCAGTGCTGTCGCCGCTGTATGCGCGCAAAACCAGCCTGTTCCCATTAAAATGCTGGGCCTGCCGAAAGCCTACGCCGGAAGTGGCCCATACAAAGATATTATGAGCTACTATGGGCTTGATGCCGCGGGAATCGCGAAGGCTGTTGAAGGGTTTTGCGGGAAGTAAATAGCCGTCCTTTTTTTATTCCGGGCGCATTTTTTGCCCGTGGAATCCACGGGCAAAAAACCGGGCTTTCCGCTGCAAGTCCTCGGATTTGCCAATGCAAATCCTGTGGGCTTTCCGCTACAATGCGCCCGAAGACGGTCGCTTTCCGATAGGTATGGATTTTAGTGGGCGCTATCGCGCCCCCGGAATCCCTTGCGCGCGCACCAGCGGCTAACCAGGTGCGTGCAGGCACACCCGCAAAATTGCTCCGCAATTTTGCGGGTGTTCTTTTACTAGAACGGTTTTCTGGCTGTTGCCACGATTACAGCAAACCGCTACGCGTGCGGCTTTCAACCCCTGCCGTAAAAGCAGCATACTTTGAAGAAAAAATCCACCACAAAATCGAAAAGGCGAATCAACCACCCCGCCGCAAGCGGCGGGAATGATCGCGATTTTGCGAAATAAAATCGCTGCTCGTCCATGCAGCCTGGGTATTAAACCCGCTTGCCGGAATAAGGAAATTAAAATACTTTCTTACTTACTTTTTCGACTTCGCGGTTTAATTTTTTTTTTATGAAGCAGCGCGGACTATACCCGCGATAAATTTCCTCTCGGAAGCGGCCCCAAAAACGCCGATAATCGCAATATGAAATCACGCGGTTCAATATACATTTTTGGGGCGGTACTCGCGCTTATGGGAATTGCCGTCTGCCTCAGCCTTCTTTTATCCTTTCTGCCAGGCGCGGGCCTTTCCGTATACGCGCGGGCGCCAGGCAGTTTTCTGTTCCGAAGTTTCCACTTCGCTTCCCTTTTTATCCCCCTGTATTTCTGGACCTGCGCCTTCCTGCTCCTGAAACCCCCATTCCGCCTCGACCGCCTGATTCTCCTCAATTACCTTATCCTTCCGTTTCTCACCCTCAGTATCTCCCTGCGGCTTTTTACGGACTTTGAAATAACGAAATCGCCAGTAACTGCGTTCTTTTCCCGTTCCTTTTCAGGAACAGGCGGAACAATTCTTACAGCCCTGCTTGTCCTTCTGGAACTAACGGTTGTCCCCCGGCTTTCCTCCAGGCTGCGCCGGCATTTTTACCGCGATGAAAAACCCCCGCTCCTGCCGCCGCCTGAAAACGCGGCCCAAAAAACGGAAACCGCAGCTCAAACCCAGCGGACGTATCTCCCGCTTCTGGAAACAGGCTCCCTGCTCGCGAACCGCCCCCACGGGGCTTCCGCCCTTTCTGACACATACATAAACGAAACGCCGGAGAATACCGAAGATGATGATGAGGCCGCCGCGAAACCTGTGGAAAGCCCCCTTATCCCGCCGCTTGAAGAAAAAGAGGAAGAAGAACTTTTTGTAAAATTCACGCACGGGAAAATGATAGAACTGGCTCCCTTAAAAGGCATCTTCTCGGAAGATGAAATTCTTCTTGCCGATATAGACGCCGCGGACGATGAAGATGACGACGACGATGATGATGATGAAGATGAAGATATAGAACAGGATGTATACGAAGACGTATACGATGATGATGGATACGACAGCGAAACCGCTGAAACCGGCGAAGAGTTCCGCGCCGGACTCGAAGAGGATACCGCGGCCAGCCCCGGCGAAGACATTGAAGCCGCCCTGGAAGCAGTGGAAGAACCCGCCGCGGCAAACTATCCCGAAGAAAAACTCCCAAAAGCGCCACGCACAAAAAAAAACAAGTGGAAAAAATACCATGTCCCCGTTGAAGGCATCCTTTCCGAATACGTCGGCGTCAAATACTGGGAAATAGACTGGGAAACCCGGCAGTCAGGCGACCTTTTACGGGGAACCCTGGAAGAATTCAAAATCAAGGCCGAAGTCGTAGGCATCCGCAAAGGCCCGGTTATTACCATGTTTGAAATTCTTCCCGAACCCGGCGTAAAACTGTCAAAAATATCAAACCTCGCCGATAACATCGCTCTGCGCCTGGCCGCGGCCAGTGTCCGCATCGTCGCGCCCATTCCCGGCAAACACGCCGTGGGCATAGAAATCCCCAATAAAAACCGGGCCATCGTCTCCTTCGCGGAACTTATCAACGCCGAAAAGTTTTTCACAAAAAAAATGGAAATCCCCCTCGCCATTGGCAAGGACATCACCGGCGAAGCCCAAATCATTGACCTTGTAGACACGCCCCATCTGCTCATCGCCGGAACAACCGGATCAGGGAAATCGGTCTGCGTGAATTCAATCATCTGCTCGATTCTCTACAACCGCTCGCCGGAGGATGTAAAACTCATCCTGATAGACCCGAAAATAGTGGAACTGAAATTCTACAATGACGTTCCCCATCTTCTCACCAAAGTCATCACGGAACCCAAAAAAGCCTACCAGGCCCTGCAATACGCCATAAGCGAAATGGAACAGCGCTACGCCCTGCTCAACCAGGTAGGAGCGCGCGACATCCGTTCCTTTAACCACAGAATCAGAACGGAAAAACTCGCCACAACTCCCCTGCCGTACATCGTCATCATCATCGACGAGTTTGCCGACCTCATGGCCACCACAGGCAAGGAACTGGAATCCACCCTGGCCCGCCTCGCCGCCATGAGCCGCGCCGTAGGCATCCATCTGATACTTGCCACACAGCGCCCTTCAATTGACGTCATCACCGGCCTTATCAAAGCAAACATCCCCTCACGCATCGCCTTCAAAGTCGCGGGAAAATTTGACTCGCGCATCATCATCGACGCCGTAGGCGCTGAAAAACTCCTTGGCCAGGGCGACATGCTTTTCGTACCAGTAAAAAATCCCATACCCTCGCGGCTCCAGGGCGCCTACCTTGCCGAAGACGAAGTCGAGCGGGTAGTAGCCTATGTCAAAACCCTGGGCGAACCGGAATACATCGATGATGAAATCTTTATCGATGAAGAAAACGACGAGGAATACTTTGAGGAAGACGGCGAAGACCCGCTCATGGACCAGGCCATAGAGATTGTAAGCTCCGCGGGCAAGGCTTCGGCCTCCTACCTTCAACGGCGGCTGAAAATCGGCTATAACCGCGCCGCCCGTATGGTTGAAGCCATGGAAAGACGGGGAATCGTCGGCCCCCAGGACGGCAGTAAAGCCCGGCGCGTCATAAGCGGCATCGAATAAGTCCCGTATCAGAATTTGGACGCATTCCACAGGGCGCGATGAGCGCCCACTTAATAGGTTTCCTATTGGAAACACCCCCGAATGGGGGATGATTCCGGGGGCGCGTAAGTGCCCACTACAATAAATTTCTTCTCGGAAAGCGACTGTCGTCAGGCGCATTTTTTGCGGTCAGGGAATTTGCTCCGCAAATTCCCTGACCGCAAAAAACCGGGCTTTCCGCTCCAAGTCCTCGGAAGCGCCAATGCGCTTCCTGCGGGCTTTCCGCTGCAATCCCTTGTGCACCCAGGGGCTTTTCGCGCTTCGCGCGCCTGTACGGTTAAGAAATTTTAAAACTGGTTATAGCCACGAAATTGCCTTTGGAAATTTCGTGGCCTGGTTTTGAGCCTGAAAGGCTGCCGCCGCCACGATTACAATAAACTGTTACACTATAAAGTTTTTAGAGATTCCGGCTGTCGCTACCCAGCGGCGGGTAGCCCATTTTCGAATTCAAATTCGCTACCCGGCTCCCTCCCGCCGCCGTTATTCGTAAGCGAAAGGCGGCAGCGCCTCAAGGATTCCCTTTCTTCAAAATGGAGACGATTTCCTGTTCACTTACATGCGTAATGGCGGCTATGGTTCTGGCGTCCATTCCGTTTCTGTCCATTTCAAGAATGATTTTCCGCGTGGCCTCCGCTTCCCCTTCTTTCCGGCCTTCCTCCCGGCCTTCCCGGCGGGCGCCCTGTATGCGGGAATAGTCATCCCGCTGCGCCTTCAGCCGCGCCTCGTAGATCATCCGGTTCGCCTCGTCCTCGCTCATCACCTGTAGTTTGCAGTACGCTTCGTTAATTATATAGGGTTCTTCGCCGCCAGCATCCTGAAATCCTCCTCTTTCTCCGCCTTCAGGAACCTCAGCCAGTCCAGCAGTTTGCTCTCTTCATCTACTGGAAGCCGTTCCAGATTCAGCACGTTTATTTCCATGAGGTCGTTAAACGGAAAATGTTCATCCTTTTCCAGCATCCGAACACCGTATGGCAGCGCCGGGTTTCAGGAATAAAATCGTAATCCGTGATGACAATGCAAATGACCTGTTTCAGTTCGTTGTAATGACCGCCCCTGCCTATCTGCCCGGTTATCATGTTTGACAGATAGTAGCTTATCCGGAAACGCATCTCCGGCAGATAGGAGATTTGTATCTCGATATCGATGATTTTCCCGCTCGCGGTCCGTATCTTTACATCCAGGATTTCCAGTTTGTCGCCGCTGAATTCCCGCTAGGGGTCGGCAATGGTAATCTCCTCGAATTCCTCATCAGCCAGTTCAGGCAGGACGGCTTTCAGAAAATCCACGAGGATATTTCTGCTGCGCAGGTCGCCGAACAGGAGCTTAAAGGCAAAATCTATTTTGGGAAGCATGATAGTCATGGGTTTCAGTATACACAAATGTTTCAGGAAAAGCAAACCCGGCGGCCGCGATTTTTCCTATGGCACAATCGCGGGGTTTTACGCCGGGGGCCTCGCGGGGCGCGGCCCCCGCCCGCCGCCTTCGGCGGCGGCCCGCTGGTGCGGCGGCAGCCGGTTGGTGATAAAGACGTGCACAGCGCGTTACGCGCTGTGCGTGGTGGCAGACCACGCAATTTTGTAAGAACAAACTTGCGACCGCCGGGTTATACGCAGGTAATTGC
>JAISAF010000121.1 GCA_031266855.1 Spirochaetales bacterium | reverse complement strand
CTCCCGTGCGAGGGCTTCAAAGTTTGCCCCCTGTTTAATTTTTTTCAATAATTCCCCGGCAAGGGTCTTGTCCTTGACCAGAATATGACTTGCTTTATATTCCATTTCTTTATCCTACTCTATGAACCGAAATCATGCAAGGTTTTATTTTGTTTCCGCGGGTCTTCATAAAAAGCGGAATTTTTACCGTAAAGCCGAAGGAGCGGAATAGAGCTGCTTTCAGAAACCCCGCAGCCTGGAAACTGTTTCTATAGAACGGCTGAACCCGCCGCCTTGCGGCGGGTACAATGGGGCATGTTCCGCGAATTTGCGAATGCAAATTCGCGGAACATGCCCCCGCGCAAAGGATTGCAGCGGAAAGCCCACAGGATTTGCATTGGCAAATCCGAGGACTTGGAGCGGAAAGCCTGGTTTTTTTCGGTCAGGGAATTTACGGCGCAAATTCCCTGACCGAAAAAAATGCGCCATAACCGTTTCCTTGTTTGACCTGTTTCTCCGGCGGTTTATTTGATATACGCTTCGATCGTTCTGCAACGGCTGGGATGCTGAAGCCGTTTTACCGCTTTTTTCTCAATTTGCCGTATGCGTTCTTTCGTTAGGTGATAACGGTCGCCGATTTCTTTCAGGGACAGGGGGCTTTTGCCATTCAGCCCGAAACGGTATTGAAGGATTTCCGATTCTTTGCGGGAAAGGGTCGCGAGAAGATCGTTTACATCTTTTTTCATGGCTTTGAGAACAACAACATCCTCCGGCAGATCGTAGCGCTGGTCCTCGATGAAATCCCCCAGAATGGAAGAATCCTTTTCCGCGTACACGGGAGTGTCCAGGGATACAATGTCGCGGGAAATGTTCACCAGATTGGCTACGTGAGCGGCTTTCATATTCAGCGCCTTTGCGACTTCGCGGATTTCGGACTCCTCGCTCATGGACGGCTGAATATGTTTACGGGTCTTTTCTATTTGGACCAGCTCATTGGCCCGGTTCAGGGGCAGGCGTATAAGGCGGGATTTTTCACAAATAGCTTTCAGGATCGACTGGCGGATCCACCATACAGCATACGAAATAAAATGGTAGCCTTTATCCACATCAAAACGCTCGATGGCGTTAATAAGCCCGATATTTCCCTCGCTTATAAGGTCTGTCAGCGGGAGACCCTGGTTTTGATACTTTTTCGCGACATTAACCACAAACCTCAGATTTGCCTGAAGAAGCTTTTCCCTGGCAGCCGGATCCCCCTTCAGCGCAAGACGGGCATACCGGCCCTCTTCCTCCCTGGTAAGAAGCGGAACTTTATTAATTTCCTTCAAATAGTACGAGAGAATATTTTCACCCAGAGATTCTTTCTCGGGACTTGGTTTTGCGGTTTTTTTTTCTTTTACATTCTTACTATACTTAGCCATTCAAACCTCCTCAATATATATTGCAATATATATGCCAACATGTGCGGGAAGGATGTAAATAAGTCTTTGCTACATAAGGAATTAGAAATCTATTTTTGTGAAGGAATAAACATTCTCCCTATATGGGTCAAATGGACACAGGTTTATAATTTCCCCCTAATAGTGTGTCAAAAAATCCCAGTAAAACAGGGCGGGAAACGATCCGCCGCTCGCGGCAGCCCATACAAAACTGCACGAACCGCGCCGCAAAAAGGAATCCGCTGACATCCCTTTTTTCATTCTGATACTGTGTCTGTGTATCCATCACGTCTTCCTGTCTCTTATATATAATATAATATGCCCTCCCGGTCAAATTTTTCTCCCCGAGTAAAAGTTGGGCGCGTTTTTTTGTTTCGCGCGCGTAACAAAAAAACCGGGCTTTCCGGGACTCCGCTACCGCTCCGGCCCCAGCGCTCCGCGCTGGGGCTGCTTCGCATCCCTACAATCCCTCGCGCGCGCACCAGCGGCGGACAAGCGAATTTGCTAACGCAAATCCGCAGGCCAGTACATTGCGCCTGACGTGATTTTTCGTTATGCGCAACATTACTCTGTATAGTGGTGGTAAATGCCAGCGCCCTGCAAATTCCATGCGTACATGCTTCCCGCCGCGCGCACCAGCGAACGGCAGCTTGCGAATAAGGCCACGCAATTGCCCCTGGCAATTGCGTGGGCACATAATTGCTGTTCAGCAATTATGTGCGTATAACCCGGCGGAGGCCAATTTCGCAAGCAAAATGCCCATAAGGGAAGCTCTAAAAACTTTCGCTTTGTAATTTCCAGTTCTAAAGGAAAAAATTGCTATTCAGCAATTTTGCGCCGACAACCCGTCGATCGCAATTTTGTCCCTGCCCCGGCAAACGCTTCCTACCATACCCTGGGCGTGAAACCTTCCGGCGCTTCTATTTTCAGCGTATCGCCTGACTGGACTATTACATAAAAACCTGTCCTAAGGGCCAGGACTTTTACATCGTCCTCCATAATGGCCCCCGCCACAGCTCCTATCAGCTTCCTTTTGTCGTTATGAGCGTCCCAGTAGCGCCGCAGCTTTTTCATGCGCTCCACATGCTGGCTGACATAATCAGTGGTAAATTCGGCTTTAACTTCCACAACTATCACGGAATCTCCGTTTTCCAGCAAAATATCGATTTCCGTAAGGCGTTTTTTATCAGGCCCCAGAATCTTAATATTCCGGCAGGTTCTGGTAAACTCATAGCCCAGGGCGTTAAATTTTTCCATCAGATTGGGCACCACAAGGTGTTCAGCGAGCTTTCCAAACTTGTTGCCCAAATCCCCCACCATGCGGGAAGCCTCCTGGAGTTTGCGCTCGGTTTCCGCCCCGCTCGCTTTCAGAAACCGTTCGGTTTCTTTCATTTGCCGGTCGGTTTCCGCCTGGCTTTCTTTCAAACGCCTGTCGCTCTCTTCCATGCGTTCTCTCATAAGCCTGTCGTTTTCTTTCATTTGCCGCTCAGTTTCCGCCTGGCTTTCTTTCAAACGCCTGTCACTTTCTTCCATGCGTTCTCTCATGAGCCTGTCGTTTTCTTTGATTTGCCGCCCAGTTTCCTGAAACATGATCCAGACTTTTTCAAAAGTCAGGCCTTCGCCTGGTGTTGGTTCCGTCATAAAAATCCCTCCTGAAAAATGTACTCCATACTGTACCGGAGAATCAAGGCTGCCCCCAGAGCGGGGAAGTAATGTGTCTCCACATACTATATATACAGAAAAAAATGCGGTTTGATTGAAAGAAGCAGGAAAAATTTTGAAAAAACTTTAAATTTTTAGTAGCAGCTTAGAACCAGTTCCCGGAATTGCTGAACAGCAATTATGCGCGTGGAACTATCAGGCTGATTACGCTAAAAATAAGTATTAAAAATAACGTATTTTAGCTCTCCTTCTTTGACTTATCCGGCAGGGCATCGGCGTTTACCGCCATTATGGAAAACAAATTGCGCGAAGCGCAGCAAAGCCCGTGGGGCGCAAGGGATTCCGGGGGCGCGATAGCGCCCACTACAATCCATACTTATCGGCAAGCGACCGGTCTTCGGGCGCATTGCAGCGGAAAGCCCGGTTTGCGGCGTTTTACGCCGCAAACCGGGCTTTCCGCTGCAATCCCTCGCGCCGCACCAGCGGCTAAGTTATGCCGAAAAGCAGGCGCGCTTTTGCTTCGCAAAATCGCGCGGATTTACCGTCCCCCGCGGCAGCCTGAAATCAGCCTACAACCCGGCGGCCGCAATTTTGTTCTGACAAAATTGCGTGGTTTGCCACCAGGCGTAGCGCGTTACGCGCTGTGCACGTCTTTATCACCAACCGGCTGCCGAACGGCAGCAGCCTGGAATGAGCAGAGTTGAGGCTTAAGAAGCGCGCATACTTCATTCCGTGTGTATACGGGGCGGATGAATAGTTTCGGAAACTGTTACTTTACTGAATTCAGCACTTCATTAAAGGTGTCATCAAAAGTCCGTTTCAGTTTATACAGTTGCCGCAAGGCTTCATCAGAAGTGAGATGCGCAGGCTTTTTGGTTTTTAGCGGCGTTAAAAGCTGGAATGGTTCTATTTTCAGCGCGCGGGCAAGGTTTTCAAGAGTTTTGTCGCTGAC
>JAISAF010000031.1 GCA_031266855.1 Spirochaetales bacterium | reverse complement strand
GTACACGCTGCCGCGCTTCTCTCACCACTGGCTGTCGCCCTGGTATGCTGGTTATGAAAAAAATATGAAAGAAACAGAGCGTGTGATAAAATTAAAGAGGAGTTTATGAATCTGAATCGTGTACAAAAGATCGACGGCAGGGTGCGGATACGCAATGTCCTTGTCAGCGTCGCGGATAAATCCGGGCTTGATGAGTTTATTCCGGGCCTCCTGGAAGTTTGTCCCGGCCTCAGCGTTTATTCAACCGGCGGGACATACATGGTTTTGGAGAAGTCCCTTGCGGGTACGGGAAAGGAGTGCGCGCTGCGTCAGGTTTCGGAGTATACCGGGCAGCCGGAGATGCAGGGCGGTCTGGTGAAAACCCTTGATTACCGTATTTATCTGGGCCTTTTAAGCGAGACCTATAATCCAGGTCATCAGGCCGATTTGAAACGCCTGGAGGCAAACACCTTTGATCTGGTTGTCGTGAACCTGTACCCTTTCCGTGATGCCTGCGCCGCGCGGGGGGCTGTGCTTGAGGATGCCCGGACCCATATCGATATTGGCGGCCCCTGCATGCTGCGCGCGGCGGCGAAGAATTTTCTGCGTGTGGCCGCTGTCTGCGATCCGCGGGATTATCCGGCTGTATTGGCTGAAGTGAAAACATCTGGCGGCACTATGGATATCGCGACGCGTTTTATGCTGGCAAAAAAGGTTTTTCGTCATACCGCGGAGTACGACACCGCTATCGCGGATTACTTCGCCGCCATAGGAGACTTTTCTTCTGCCTCTGTGTACGATGTGAAATGAAGAACCGCGGAGCGGGGGATATGATTCCACGGCGTCATAAAGAAAGATTTACCGCGAAGTCGAGGATGGGCAAGGGCGAGGATGGGCAAGGACGAGAAAGTAAAAAAAAGGAAGGAAGGAAAGAAGGGCGGCAGGCGCCAAATTTCTATCTTTATGAACAGGAAAGAATAGCTAAATAATATGGTTCAAGTTATAGAGCAGGGCATCGGCGTTTACCGCCATTATGAAAAACAAATTGCGCGAAGCGCAACAAGCCCGTGGGGCGCAAGGGATTCCGGGGGCGCGATAGCGCCCACTACAATCCCTACTTATCGGAAAGCGACCGCCTTCGGGCGCATTGCAGCGGAAATCCTTTTGGCGCAGCCAAAAGGTTGAAGCGGAAAGCCCGGTTTTTTGCGGCTACGTCCGCAAAAAATGCGCTATTATACAGGGAAAAAAGTAAATGCCGATGTCCTGGTTATAGAGTAATTTGAATGAAAACCTCTCCGGCTTTTTCGACTTCGCGGTTAAAAAATTCTGTGGAATAAGTTGAGAGCAGGTTCCGGGGTATGGATTTCCAAATCAAAAAACTGTGAGATAAGGATACAGGTACAGAATGAGTAACAAATTACAGAATCAGTACAAAAAGATCGTCCGTGAGGATTTTCCTGCGAAAATGGAAATTACATTTGAGGATGAGTGTGGCAGGCATACGTTTTTTTACGAGAAAACCGAATGGGTCATTGGCGGGGAAAGGCGCGGCCTGCGCTACGGAGAAAACCCCGGACAGCCCGCGGCGATGTACCGTCTTATCAATGGAAATCTGCGTATCGCGGAGGTGGAAACCCTGCAAGCGGGGCGCTGGCTTGCTTCGGATGTGGAACTGCTTCAATCGGGAAAGCATCCGGGAAAAATCAATATAACCGATGTTGACAGCGCCTTGAATATTCTGCGGTATTTCCAGAACGAACCCTGCGCCGTTATTATCAAGCATAACAATCCCTGCGGAGCCGCGAAGGGCGGGACGCTGCATGAGGCTTTCCAAAAGGCGTTTTATGCGGACAGGCTTGCCGCTTTCGGCGGGGCTGTCGCCGTAAACCGCGAGGTTGACAGGGAAACGGCGCTTGCCATTGCGCAGAATTACGCCGAGGTCATCGCGGCGCCTGAATACGGGGAAGGGGTGATGGAGATTTTCGGAAAAAAGAAGAATCTTCGTGTTATGCGCATCCGCAATATGGAAAAACTTGGAGACTGGGCGGGGAAGATTTTTCTTGATTACCGGTCGCTTATCGACGGCGGCATTATTGTGCAAACTTCCTATAACCCGCTGGCGCGCGCAAAGGAGGATCTGCTTCCCGCCCAGACGGAATACCAGGGAAAAACCTACGCTGTTACGCGCGAGCCGACCCCTGCTGAATATGAGGATATGATTTTCGGCTGGCTTGTGGAATCCGGTATTACGAGTAATTCCGTCATTTATGTCAGGGACGGCGCTACTGTGGGCATTGGTACGGGCGAGCAGGACAGGGTAGGGGTCGCCGGGATCGCGCGCGATAAGGCGTACCGCAAGCTCGCGGATCGGCTTTCCTGGGAGCGTTCCGGGAAACTGTTCGCGGACGCGCAGGCCGGGGACAGGGAGGAAATTCTTACTGAAGTGAAAAGGCTGCGGGGCGGTCTTCCGGGCTGTGTAATGATTTCCGACGGCTTTTTCCCTTTCCGCGATGGCATTGATGTGGGTCTTCGCGAGGGGGTCAGCGCGGTGCTACAGCCGGGTGGTTCCCTGCGTGATTTTGAAAGTATCGAGGCCTGCAATGAATACGGCGCCGCCATGAAGTTTACCGGACAGCGGAGTTTCAGGCATTAGGCGGGGCGCGGGAACCTTCCGGCGCTTGTATGGAATTTGCCGCGAAATGGCGGCGGGATTCCGTCATTTTTATATCGAAGCGGTACGGAAACTAACGGTTCCCGCACCGCTTATTAAGTCCGCGATGACCCGCGCGGAGTTTTTTGAAGATATGTGAACCCCGCGCAGACGCCCACGCGCGTGGCTACGCTGTGTATGTCCGCAGGCTGAGAAACAGGATTACGATTTTGCCGTCTTTCGTAAGGGCATACATGAGAGTCAGGTACATATACTGATCCGGCAGCAGGCCGCTGAAAAAGGTCGTTTTTACCGAGCGTTTGCGGGCGTGGATGTGCCTGTCCTGGTAGATGATGAATTCCTCGCTGGAGGCATTGGGGTCTTCCACAATGCGGTTTTCAACATCATTAAAATACTGTGTGAAGCAGGGGTACTTTTCGATAATCCGGCGTTTCTGCCTGTCATACAAAGCTGTAAACTTGAGCTTCTTCACTTTTTAGAAAGTCCCTTACATCCTCTTTGTCCTGTTCGGTAAAAGGTTCTGTGTCGTAACCGGAAATGCTCATCCTGCATACCTGGCTGAGCGGTATCTCTTCCCCCATCGGGGTATTGTTGTAAGCGTTATCATGGGTCATATCAGACAGCCGGGAAGCGCCGTATTTATAGGCTGTTTCGGCGGCGTAGGTAAGTATGCTGATCTGGCTTCGGGTAAAGCGGGGATAATCGGGCTGTACAAGGGCGTAGTAGGAATTCTGGGTAACATGTCCGACTGGTTCTTCAAGGATTTCCACCATGTGCAGGGGGACATCCATTTTGGTAAGGAGGTTGAAGGCTTCATCATCGGGGACGGGTCCGAATTTGTCTTTGATATACCGGGCGCCGGTGATGCCGGTTCCGTGGAGGGTGTTATGTAAGGCATCCGCGATGATGAGGGCTTTTCTTAATTGAACGCTTCCCATGCCTGGTTTGGCCTTGAGGATGGCTAGGACGGCGTTTTGAAATGTCTTTTTTTTAAGCATTGTTTACCTCTTTATAGTGAAGCGGTTGTTTAGTTTTGAGTATACTGCTTTCTTTGTTTTTAATATATCTTTGTTTTTTGTTTTTTTCAAGGGCTTTGGTGTGTTTGATGTCTGTTGTGATGTTTTTTTAATATTTTTCTGGTCAAAGATGGCGCATTTTTGGCGCTTCGCGCCAAAAACCAGGCTTTCCGCTTCAAGTCCTCGGATTTGCCTGTGCAAATCCTGTGGGCTTTCCGCTGCAATCCTTTGCGCGCGCCCGGCGGCGGTCTGCGGATTTGCGTCCGCAAATCCGCAGACCTTTGTGCCTCTACGGTTTTTTTGCTCACAGGAGCGGGATGGGTTCTGGTAAAGAGTTTCCTGTACTCCTTCGTTTACGAACAGTTTCGATTTTAAGAGCCTCAATATCTTGAAAACCCCAGGGTGCGTAAAGGGGGCCAGCCCATGCGTCCTGACTGGTGGCAAACCTGCAAGCGTGACAGTTTATTGTAATCGTGGCGGCGGCAGCCGGTTGGTGATAAATACGTGCACTCCGCTTCGCTACGCGCCTGGTGGCAGACCACGCAATTTTGCGTAGCAAAATTGCGACCGCCTGAGTTATGGGCACATAATTGCCAAAGGTAATTATGTGCGTTGCCTGGTTCTCAAGCTACCGCTGCGCAAGGGATTGCAGCGGAAATCCTTTTGGCGCAGCCAAAAGATTGGAGCGGAAAGCCCGGTTTTTGGCGCTTTGCGCCAAAAATGCGCCCAAATTCCGAATTACAAATGAGATTTTGAACAGCCTCTAAGATACGAAAATGAAGTCCCATATTTCCCTGTGTATGGCCTGGGGATCGCGCGCGGCATCTATACTCAGGATACGCATACCCGATTCCGCGTACTCATCCAGAGCCCGTTTGTAGCCCGCGGCCGCGCGGATCTGGAAATCCTCGAATTCGAAAATCTCCCTTTCCTGGCGGGACTGAAGCCGTTTTTCACCATCACAGGGCTGAATGTCGAGGAATATCAGGATTTCCGGCAGGGGAAAACGGTCGTTCAGCGCGCGCACGAAGTCCCAGCCGCAGTCAACGGACTGATAGGCCAGGGAGGAAAACAGGTATCTGTCGCAGATGACCCGCTGACCGCTTCCCGTCATGTCGCGGATTCCGCCAGGGCTGTAGATATGCTCGTTCCTGTCAGCGGCAAACAGGAAGGCCAGGGTCTGCGGCTGGGCGGCGGCTTGTTTTCGTAATATCGTGCGTATGGTAAGGCCGGCCGCGTGATCCGTGGGTTCGCGGGTCAGCCCCGCATGTATCCCTTGTTCCAGGCAGCGCCCGATCAGAAGTTTTGCCTGTGTCGTGGTTCCGGCGCCGTCCAGACCTTCAAGTACAATAAAGTTTTTCAGTATCATATTTCTTTTCTCTTTTTCTTGTGATACATTTTATAACATACTATCTGGAGGTAGTCTATTCAGGTTTCCCGTTTTCGACGAAAAATTTTAGTTTCCGCCCTATGCGCATTTGCCGCCGCCGCACTGCTATTCCTGTACCCGCTCGCACGGGACAAGGCGGAAAGCCAGATGCTTGTGCTAAAGGACTATCTCATCTCCCGGCTGGAGGATCGGATTGCGCGGCGGATTTCCTACGAAAGTGTTTCGCCCTCAATTTTCCGGGCCTTTGAGATATCCAATCTGAAAATCCGGAATACCGAAAGCGGTGTTCCTATTCTGGAGGCTGGTCGGCTGAGTATCCGTTACAGCCTGTTGGGGCTTCTTTTTGGAAACGCGCGCGATGCGGTGCGGGAAATCATTCTTGAAAACGCCAGCCTGAATTTCGATACTGAAACGGACGCGGATATTCTTGCTGTTTTTGGCGGGCAGGAAAAGCCTTCCGGGGAGATTCCGCAGCCCTGGACGCCAGTAAGACTTACGGGGCGGAATATAGAGCTTCATCTGCGTTCGGGCGGGAACCAGGTGAGCGCCGAAAATATGTTTTTTCAGATTCGTCCGGGGCTGGATACCTATGACGTGCGGCTCAAAACCTCCCTTTCCTATACGAACAGCGCGGAGGGCGGAATCCTGCGCAGGGGCGGGGCGGTTGTAGACCTGCGGGGAACCGTAAATGATTCATATACCAGTGGCGAGACGATTTTGGGTCTTTCCATGCTGTCCAGCGATGTCTTCGACCTGAAAAAACAGGTGTTTCAGCTTTCGTTTTCTCCAGAGGGTTTGCTGCTGCGGAAAATACAGGACAGCGCTCCCCTTGACCTTTCGCTTGCGTATAGTCCTGATACAGGAGAAATCCGCCTTGACATGCTAAGCGAATACTTCAAACCCTCAAGCCTTGTCTCGATGAAGCCGGATTATTCATCCCTGAATGAACTGCTTGAAACCGGGATAACTTCGCGGGGCAGTCTCCTGTACAGGCTTTCCAGCGGAGAACTGCGCTATGAACTTGATTTTGCGGCGGATATAAAGCACTCCGGCTTTCCTCCATCGACCCGTCTTGAGGGCAGGATAGCGGGAACGAAGGATTCCATGGATTTTCTTCCCCTTACAGTTTCCGTGCCGCATGGCGAAGCGAGCTTCCGGGGGAATATGGCCCTATCCACTTTTTATCCCGCGGGAAATCTTGAGATAAAAAACTTCCGGTTTTCGGGTTCAGAATCCCTGAACGCCGTTTTCCGGGTTACCCGCGGGAGCGCGGGTGTGGATGTAGTGGGGAATTCCATTACCTGGGGGGAAACTGTTTTCAGCGAAGTCGCGCTGGGCGTAAGGCCCTCGGCGCAGAACATCCGGTTTGACGGAAGCATAAAGTGGGCAGAAGAAGAGGACGCCGCGGCGCGGGCGAGCTTTCTTTTACCCCTGGACGAAGACGGGACACAGAAACTTTCCGTAAATCTCCAGGATGTTCCGCTGAAAACTTTTTATTTGCCGTTTGCCGGTGTTTTCTCTGGAATCTCCGCTTTTCCTTCCCTGGATACGCTTCTGGATAGCGCAGGGGACATGGAGATCAGGATAGGCGGCACTCTGCTTGCGGAGAATGTCCTGAAAAAAAACGCCTCGTATCAGCTTCCCCAGATAAGCATTTTCAGGCCGGATGCACGGAATACTCACCACCTGAGTATATCGGGAAGCTATAACGCGAAACACTGGGAAATCAGCGGATGGGAAGGAGCCTGGGATTTGTATTATGGCCGGGGAAACGCTGTGGGAGATTTCCTCCCATCCGGCCGGATGAGCTTTTCGAGCGCCGTTAATATCATGGATGTGCCATACAATTTTCAGGGAACCTTTGACCCGGACGGATATCTTCAGCTTTCGGGAAATTATGGGCTGGCGGCAGGTCTGACATGGCGTTCATGGGGAGACTATTCAGGTTTTTTTTCCCTGAACGATTTTCCGGTTCCCACACCCTATGATGTAATGCGGATTTCTTCCGTCATCAGTTTCCGCTATGCGGATAAGGGATCCTGGGGGCTGACAACAGATTCGGTACGCATTACGCAGTTTGCGCCCTCCGCGCATATACAGGCGGATATAAGCTGCGCGTTTGACCTTGGGCCTGCCGGGGGAAAACTTACAGGCTTTCAGTATACGGATTCCATTTCGGCGCTTTTTGGGGAAGCTCAGATCTCGTATTCCTTTGATCCGCTTTCCGTCCACGGAAATCTTGACCTTTATGCCAGGGAAGACTCTGTAGAGCAATACAGTCTGAACCTTGCATATACGGAGGATTCGCTTGCCGGAACACTCGCCTTTATCGATTCTCCCCTGGAACGCTTTTCCGCACAGACTATGACAGGAAAACTGAGCGGCCTGCTTGATTTTGCGGGCATACCGGAGAATCCCTATGTATACCTGAATCTGGACTCTTCTCAGGGGAAAATCGATTCGATTCCCGCCTCCCTTCATTTTGACGGGAAACTTGAAAACCAGGCTGTTTCCATCTCATCCTTTGAAATTTCCTATGATACTTTCCGCATGAGTGATACCCTTGTGGAATATAATGTGCGGGAGGGGAATCTGAGCCTGGCTGGTCTTGTCAACAATAAAACCGCGGAGGGAGATATTACCTGGTTTCTGGGCGGAGATTTCGACTTTGGGGAAAACATAGGCGGAGAGGAGGCCTATTCATTCGAAAAGTTTCTTGATTCCACAATACGCGGGCAGATGCAGTTTTCAACTCCCTCACCACAGATAGCGCAGGAATTCCGTACCTGGCAGTTTATCGTTGAAAAGGAAGGAAGAGATATCCGGGTGGAAGGGGGATACAATAATTCCTTCGAAGCTCTTTTTGAGAATTCCGGGAATTTTTCGATACACTTACGGGATCCCTTTCCCATAACCTTTGATGCCGAAGGCTACTTTACCCCAACGGAGATGGAAGCGGACATCAACAGGATTGCTTTTCAGCTTGATGATACGCTTTCCCGTTTTTTTGATTTTGGTATACTCCGGCTTACCAGAGGCCAGGTGATGGGAAATCTTCGGGTGTCCGGGAATCCGTTTGATCCTGATATTTACGGTACTGTAGCGGTTAATAACGGATACGCGAAACTCAAGGTCGTACCGGAGGAACTAGGCCCATACAGGGGAAACATCATTTTCCGCGAGAAAAGTTTTACCGTACAGCCAATGATTGTGCCCGTAGGTGATACCGGGGGATCCGCGCTGGTTTCAGGAGAGTTTCATCTTGACAACTGGATGCCCGATTCCATAGCTGTCAGGATAGATACCCAGGATTCGCCGGGAGTACATATTGCCGACAACTTCGGCGGCCTGATTATTGACGGAACCGCGCAGGGAGTGCTGAAAATTGAAGGAAATTTACAGCGGATTACTGTTGACGGGGATATTATCGCCTCCCGCACGATGATCACGACCGGGGAAGCGGTGCGCGAACAGAAAACAGCGGAACCGCAGACACTGTTTACCGCAGTGCGTATGGATATCGAAGCGGGAAGCGGCGTGGAACTTGCCCTGCCTACAACCGATTTTCCCATTATTCAGACTTTTTCCAATCGCGGCGAAAAAATATCCTTTCACTGGGACGAAGAAACCGGCGACTTCTTTCTGAACGGGGAGATTTCCGCGCGGGGCGGGGAGATATTCTGGTTTGATCGGCGTTTTTTTATCCGGGAAGGAATGGCGCGCTTTAACGAACGGGCAGGATCGTTTGACCCCTTTGTTTCGGTTCGCGCGGAACTGCGGGAAACAACGAGCGACGGCCTTGTACGCATTTACCTGGTATCGGAT
This sequence comes from Spirochaetales bacterium, assembly GCA_031266855.1. Lineage (GTDB taxonomy): Bacteria > Spirochaetota > Spirochaetia > DTKZ01 > DTKZ01 > JAISAF01. Next base: position 7,346 of record JAISAF010000031.1, on the reverse strand, counting down.
CTGACCCCGGTGAGCCAGTTCGCCCCGCGCTTTGAATCCGATCAGGGCTATACAAACGCCGAAATTCTTGCCGTTCTAGGCAGCAACATTTTCGGTTCAAGCGGCGAGGATGCCCTGAATATCGCGAGCGCGGTACCTCTTACCGGGGAAATACTGACCCAGATAGGCGTTGTAAAAACAGTGGAAAAATCTATTCGGGATTTCCTGAATCTCGATCTCTTTTCCGTCAGGACTCATGTTATACAGAACCTGCTTCAGAATGTGGTTACGTCGAACAGAGATCAGAACTCGTCCGTCATAGAGCAGAGGGATAGAAATATCCCAGCCTTCGGCCGCTATCTTGATAAAACCAGCCTTTTTCTAGGAAAATACATAGGTTCCGACCTCTTTCTGGATTTCCTCCTCCAGTTGAGAGCGGAGGATCTTTTTGCGCGTGAAGAAGACACGTATGGGGGGCTTGTAGTGGATGCCGAATTCGTGCTGGAATGGCGGACGCCCTTTTTCCTTTTGGAATGGAGCCTGATGCCAAAGCATCCCGAGGAATTGTTTATTTTTGATAACGTTTTTACCTTCAGGTGGAGGTTCGCGTTCTAAAGCAAGGAGTATGTATGCAAAAGTGTTCTCTGTTTCTGTGTATTCTGCTTTTTCCTGTTCTTTGTGTTTTCGCACAGGACTACGGAGAATGGTTTGTTGACAAGCCCATCAAAGACATCGTCTTCAATGGACTGGATACCGTATCACTCAATGAACTCAACCGGATTGTAGACCCCTACCGGAACAGAAAATATACAGACAGCATCCTGAATGAGCTTCAGGACAAACTGTATGCCCTGGACTACTTTACGGAGATTACCGTAAACGCCAGGGAAGGGGACCCCGCCTACGAATCCGTCATCATTGAATTTAATGTTACCGAACGCCCGGTCATCAACGAAATACAGTTCAACGGAAACAGGCGCGTGCGCGCTGGGGAACTTCTGGACGCTATTCTGGTAAAACGCGGCGACATGATAGTCCCATCAAGACTACAGGCCGATGAAGAAGCCATCAGGAAACTATACCTGGAAAAAGGATACCCCGATGTACGCGTAACATACTCCCTGGAAGCCGACAGGCGGGAAGGACGGCAGATTGTTGTTTTTGACATAACCGAAGGAAGCCAGACAAGCATCAGGACCATACAGTTCAGCGGGAATACCGCTTTTTCGCAAAACTCACTCAGAAACATCATGGAAAGCAGCGAGCAGGGACTATTTAATTCAGGAGCGTTTAACGAACAGCAGCTTCAGGCCGACCTCCTGCTTATTGAAAACTATTATAAAGAACGCGGATATGTAGACGCGCGGGTTCTGCGGGTTGACCGGGCAGGCGAAAAGGAAGGAGAGGATGAGCGCGTTTACCTGACACTGACGATTTATCTGTATGAAGGAACCGCCTACCAGTACGGGGGCATGAGCTTTGAAGGGAATCAGCTTTTTACGACAGAACAGCTTACCGAGCTTTTGCGCGTAAGCCCCGAAGGGCCTCTAAACCTGACCAGGGTTGACCAGGATTACCAGCGCGTGGTTGACCTCTATTATGAAAGCGGATATATCTTTAATACGATTCACCGCGAGGAAGTCCGTAACGAGCTGGCGCGCACGATTTCCTATAAAATTCGCATTATCGAACGTGGCCGCGCGCACATTGAAAGCCTTATCATCCGGGGAAATGAAAAAACCAAGAATTTCGTACTGGAAAGGGAAATTACCCTGGAACCCGGAGATGTTTTCAGCAAAACGAAGATCCTCGAAAGCATCCAGAATTTATATAATCTTCAATATTTTTCCGCCGTAACTCCCGAAACGCCCCAGGGTTCGGCGGACGGCCTCATGGATCTCATTATCAATGTTGAGGAATCAAGCACAGCGGACATTATGTTCGGACTCGCCTTCGGCGGCAGCGCGGACTTTCCCGTATCGGCGAATGTCCGCTGGACCGACAGAAACTTCCTGGGAAACGGACAGACCTTCAGTGTGGATGTTACCCTCTCGCCCGTGCAGCAGACACTAAGTTTTAACTTCCTGGAAAAATGGCTCATGGGAAAACGCTGGTCGGGCGGCCTTGATTTTGTCATCAGGCACAGTGAGTTTTCAGGACTTCCCCAGGATATTATCCCGCCGATTTTTGACGGGAATAAACCCGGCGAAGACGCGTTTCCCGATCCCTTTACCGGCGAATATGTCTACGCAAACGACGGACGGCCCTGGCAGGGACATAACCCCCCGACATCCGCGGAAATCAACCAGTACAACCTTGTTACCGATTACGAATACGCCGGAGGCACAACCGCCGCGGTAGGTTCCGGCTACAAAATGTCCTACACGTCCTACGATTTTTCGGTAGGAGGATCAACCGGCTACCGCTTTCCCACCCCCTTCGGGGTACTGGGTACGAGCCTGGGCCTTCGTACCATGCTGACCTTCATCGATTACGACGAGGAACTCCACCGCCCGTATCTTGCCACCGACAGGGAAAACCACAGGACCTGGATGTTTACCAACAGCCTTTCAACGGGCCTGTCCCTTGACAAACGGGATTTTTATTTTAACCCCAAAACAGGATACTACCTAAGCCAGGTCTTCCGTTTTGTCGGCGGCCCCCTGCGCGGCGAACGGCATTATTTCAAAACAACCAGCAAAATCGAAAATTTCAACACCCTTATTAACTGGGAAGTTACCGATGACTGGAGTTACCAGCTCGTTCTGGGCCTCCACTCCGAATTATCGTTTATCCTCCCCATTTTCTGGGCCCCCGCCGGATACAACCGGCTAACCGCCGGAACATACGATCTCATGCTGATTGACGGCATGTACATCGCCCGCGGCTGGAGCCGTGAACTCGACAAACGCGTCATCTGGGACAACTGGATAGAACTGCGCATGCCCATATCGGAACGCATAGTGTGGTTCGACCTTTTCTTCGATATGGTTGGCCGCTGGAACACCCCCGACCAGTTTCAGGAGTTTACCATTCAGGATTTTCTTTTCGGACTCGGCGCGGGCTTCCGCTTTTCCATCCCCCAGTTTCCCATACGGTTTTACGTTGCCAAGCGTTTCCTCAAAGACAATATTCTGGGAGCAGCGAACTGGCAGCGGGGATCCCTTTTCCGCGACAGCGCGGGACTGGATTTTGTCTTTTCCATCGGATATGAAATATTTAATCAGTAGACCAGGAGAAATTATATGAAAGTCCGTTATATTGTTTTTATTACACTGTGCCTGTGCGCCGCATTTCCGCTTTCCCCCGAACAGCTTACCACCGTAGGAATTGTCGACGTCACCAGAGTCAGCACCGCCTTTTTCCGCGACTCCCGCGCCGTGATAGAACTTGAAGAACTCACACGGCGCCTGCAGTCGGAAATTGATGGCATTACCGCCGAAATCAACCAGCTTAAAGACAGAAAACTCCAAGCCGAAAGTTCCGGCGACCAGTCCCTCGCGCTGCGGCTCGACGAGGAAATCTATAAAAAAACGAATTATCTTCGCGACTACTTCCGGGTCAGGAATACCCAGCTTCAGGAACGCAAAAACCATCTCGCCGAATCCTCCGCCTTTCTGTCCCAGCTCCAGCAAGCCATCGCCTTTATCGCCGAAGATCAGGGCTACAACGTCATCATCAAAAGCAGCGATCCAAACCTGCTATGGTGGAGCCGGCAGGTAGACATTACCGACCTTGTTATCTCACGGCTCCTGGAAAGTTCGCGCTGATCACAGCAGAAATTCGGGCGCATTTTGTGCCCGCCTATGGCGGCCACAAAACCGGGCTTTCCGCTCCAAGTCCTCGGATTTGCCCAGGATGCATGGGCGAGCAGCGATTTTGCGAAAGCAAAATCGCGACCAGCCAATGCAAATCCTGCGGGCTTTCCGCTACAATCCCTTGCGCGGCGGCAGCTTGAGAACCAGGCAACGCACATAATTGCCTCGACCCTTTAACCTGTGTATACGCCAGGATCTTTTTTGGGCCTCTTGCCCGGAAAGCCTGTTATCGCAAAACACGCTTCCGCGTGCGTTTACCTGGGCATGGCAATTTTGTGCTCATAACCAGGCGGTCGCAATTTTGTTTTGACAAAATTGCGTACTCTGCCACCCAGCACAGCGCGTAACGCGCTGTGCACGTCTTTATCACCAGCCGGCTGCCGCGCGCCCCGGCGAAGCAGCAGCCTGAGAACTATCCCAGGAAATTGCCAGCGGAAATTATGCACATATACAAAATCCCGTTTTCTCTTCCTTACTTTGACTTTTTCGACTTCGTGGTAAATCCCTTCTTCAAAGCGTCCGCTTTTAGGGGAATTTTGACAATGGAAAAAGGAAACGCCGATGCCCTGTACTGACAAAACCCGCGATTTTTGTCATACTTATTCCGGTAATACCGGCGGATAGGGAATTTGTCTCAAAAAGCAAATCGCCGGGCATAGGAAAGTATGCCGTAAAAATAGCGGTTTTAGTTTTTTGTCTCTTGTGAGCATACGGGCTGCTGCAATCCTGTGCGGTCAGGGGAGCGGTCAGCCGGCGGCCCGAAGGACAGCCGGTTGAGGCGGAAATTCCACGGGGGCGTTACGGGGGCTGGCCCCCGTAGAGGGGGCTGGTCGCAATTTTGCTACGCAAAATTGCTGCTCGCCCATGCAGCCTGGGTAGCGCGGTACCATGTACCGCGCGCAGGGGGAGACTTCCCCCTCCTTAAAAATATATATGGTGGTGTGACTTATGCGGGAGGAGTCGCGTGGAAAACGATAATCTGATGAGGGGACAGTACGACGCGGGGGAGGATTCGCGGGAGGCGGGGCTAAGGCCGAGACTGCTGGAGGAGTTTCAGGGGCAAAAAGCCATAAAGGAGAATCTTTCGATTTTTATTCAGGCGGCGCGGGGACGTGGGGAGAGTGTTGACCATGTTTTTATTTCGGGGCCGCCGGGGCTGGGCAAGACGACGCTTGCGGGAATTATCGCGGCGGAGATGGGCGTGGAGTTCAAGGTAACGTCGGCTCCGGCGCTGGAGAAGCCAAAGGATCTTGCGGGGATTCTGACGACAATTGCCGCGGGATCGGTTTTTTTTATTGATGAGATTCACAGGCTGAAGCCGGTTCTGGAGGAGATGCTCTATATCGCGATGGAGGATTTCCAGATTGACTGGGTTATCGGGCAGGGGCCGTCGGCGCATACGGTGAGGATTCCGATTCCGTCATTTACGCTTATTGGGGCGACAACCAAGGCGGGACTTGTTGCCAGTCCCCTGTATTCGCGTTTTGGTATCAATATCCGGTTTAATTATTATTCGGCGGAAGAGCTGATAAAAATCGTTTACCGTTCCGCGGATATACTGGAAATACGGATTGAGGATGACGCGGCGCTGCTTCTGGCCGGATGTTCACGGGGGACGCCGCGTATCGCGAACCGGCTTTTGCGGCGTATGCGGGATTTTGCTCAGGTTTTTTCTGACGGCGTTGTTACAAAAAAAATTGTCGCGGACGGGCTGGGCCGCCTTGCCATTGATTCATACGGGCTTGAGAGCCATGACAGGGAAATCCTGAAAACGATTATCGGGAAATACGGGGGCGGGCCTGTGGGCGCGGATACCCTGGCGATTTCCGTAGGCGAGTCCAACGATACTCTGGAGGATTTTTACGAGCCGTATTTGATTCAGCGGGGATTTTTGCAGCGCACGCCAAGGGGCAGGATTGCCACGCCGCTGGCATACGAGCACCTGGGGCTGGGGCCGAAAACCACGGACAATGAAAACCAGAGACTTTTATTTTGATCTTCCGCCAGAGCTTATAGCCCAGCGCCCCTGCGCTGTTCGCGGCGGGTCACGGCTTATGAGCGTGTGCCGCGCGACAGGGGAAATCGCTCACCACGCGATGAGCGATCTGCCGCGGCTTCTGCCGCGGACGGGGGTCTGCGTTTTTAACAACAGCCGCGTCAGGAAGGCCCGTTTGTACGCCGTGGATGAAGCGGGGCGGACGCGTGAGTTTCTGCTTCTTTCTACCCCGAACCGGATCGGCTGGACCTTCCTGTCCAGCGCGTCCCGCCGGCTGCGGCAGGGAAAGGTTTTCGTTTTTCCAGGAGAAATGCGGGCGGTAATTGAACGCTATGCGGCTGGCGCGGTACCAGGCAGCGGAACCGGCGGCGGCGCGCGTGGCGGCACAAATAACAGCGCCGGTCTTTTTCTGCGTTTCGAGCGCCCCGTTACGGAAGAATACCTGGAACGTTACGGCTGCGCGCCTCTGCCGCCTTATATACGACGCCAGGCGGAAACCGCCGATGAGGAGCGCTACCAGACTGTGTATGCCGATCCCATAGGATCCGCCGCCGCGCCCACAGCGGGCCTGCATTTTACCAGCGGCCTTCTTTCCGCCCTACAGGAGCGGGGACTGGCACAGGTTATGGTGACTCTGCACGTTGGTCTGGGAACCTTCCTTCCTGTGCGTGCGGAGAACCTTGAGGATCACGCCATGCACAGCGAGGACTACAGCATCGGCGCGGACGCGGCGCGGATGGTAAACCGCGCGAAAGAGGAGGGGAGGCCCCTCGTCGCGGTGGGTACGACATCTCTTCGCGTGCTGGAATCCGCCTGGGAGAACGGACGCCTGAAAAGTGGAAACGCCTCGACACGGATTTTTATCTATCCGGGATACCATTTCAAAGCGGCGGATATTCTCTTCACGAATTTTCACACACCCCAGTCTACCCTGCTGATGCTGGTTTCGGCCTTCGCTGGAAAGGATCTGATTTTCCGGGCCTACGAGGAAGCGATACGGGAAAAATACCGTTTTTTTTCTTATGGCGACGCTATGGTAATTTTGTAAAATCCGGTCACAAATACGCTTAAATCGTCTATTTTTTCATACAATATTAGAAAAATTCTACAAAAAAAATCTAACCGCGAAGTCGAAAAAGTTAAAACAGTATAAGAGTCCGTTCGAACCTCTGTTTGTAATTCGGAATTTGGGCGCGCTTGCGGCATAAAACATCACAAACCGGGTCAGGAAAACGCGCGCGAAAGTGAGTTCGTGTATTTGCGAGTTATGCGCCATTTGTCCTAAAATTGATTGGAAAAATATTTAAAAAATACGAATGGATATTGACAAAAGAACAAAATTATAGGACAATTATCTAAAATATTTTATTATAGGCAAATTATGGCTAAATGGATTCCCGCAAAAGGTTTATATATTCGGTTAGGTTTTGATAATATTAAGCCTTATTTTCATTTAACCATGCCGTTAGATTTTTCATTTTTTGATTTAATAAATATTATAAAAATGTATACGAATTATGGCGATACATATGAATGGGATTTCTATTTTGATT
>JAISAF010000030.1 GCA_031266855.1 Spirochaetales bacterium | reverse complement strand
ACCTGACTTTCTGAGTAAAAAGTTAAATACGGTTGTATAACAGCCGGGAGGGGGCCGCCAAAACCCGAAAAGGGGGTTGGCGGTTCCTTTGCCGCTACAGCCGCCGGTACCTATTCGTTCCGTATTGATATTGTCGAGGTAGCACGGGACGGTGTGGGTACGATGGGCGCTGTCCTCTCGCAGCAGGAGTTTACTAGTACGGTAAACTAAGCGCTATAAAAAGTTATCGTCACGGAAACCCGGTGGGTTCCGTGGCAAACCAGCATCCCTCTGCCGTGCCGGGAATTATTATTTGATAGCAAAAAAAAATGTGGTTCCGGCACCCCGGTACAGAACATCATTGTATAGGGAAGGCCAAATGGCTATTGCCATTTGGCCTTCCCGTTTGTACGGGCCTGTTTTTACGGCATAGGTCTAATGGGTTCCAGGCAGGTAATTGCCGTCCGGCAATTACCTGCCCGCGAAATTGCGTTAGCAATTTCGCGGGCTTGCCGCTGGTGCTCGCGCCAGGGATAGGAGCGGAAATCCCGGAGGGCTTGCGGAAGCAAGACCGAGGAATTGGAGCGGATAGCCCGGTTTTTTTGCGGAGCAAAAAAAGGCGCCCTTAAAAAATTTTTTAGCTGCTACAGGCCGCTATGGAGCCTCCCGCGAAATAGCCGCGCGCGGGTAGTAGTGTTTCAGGATTTCCCCGGCGCTGAAACCCGCCTGGGCCATACCTGCGGCGCCGCTTTGATCCAGGCCAACGCCGTGGCCCCAGCCCGCGCCCTGAAAAATAAAATACTCCGGCCTGCCGTCTTTTCCCGCTTTTGAACGTATACTGAAAAGGTTGGATCGCAATCCTCCCAGGCGGGAACGGATTCTGTCGCCCGGAATCCGCATAACGCCGTCTGTGCCCGTTATTTCCACTTCGCGGATGCGTCCGGAAATTCCCCGGCCCCGGCTTATTATGCTCAGGATGCTTCCGGTGGATGCTTCCGCCGCGACGCGGTTTTTAATATCTTCCGCGGGAACCCATTTTTCCCAGCGGTAAGCCGCCGGTGAATGAAGTTTTTCCACAGCGGAATAGGACTTTGGCCGCCCGCGGATAAACCTGTCAAGTTCGTCCAGGGGAAGAAAGGCGTCGCGCGTGGGAATAAGTTTATCGGGAACCGCGGCCATAAAAACGTCCTCCCCGCCCCAGACGGCGGGGCCGTCTTCGCTGTAGCCCCCGTGATTCGCGGAGTAATAGGCTTTCAGGGGTTTCCCGCCCGCTGTAAGGTAAACGCCGCGGCTTGCGTCCACGGCGGCGGTGGTTCGTGCCGCTTCGCCGCCCGCGCCCCGGTACGCCGCCGACAGTACCGAGCCGTACACGTCAAAACCTTTTGCCGCGTACTGCCCCAGGTGGGCAAGCGTATAGGACCTGTGGGCTATGGCCTGTGCCTTCAGGGCTTCTTCCGGCCAGGAGGCGGGCATTTCCGAAGGTATCACCGAGTATAGGTATTCTTCGATGTTAAGGCTGTTAATAAGGCTTATGCCGCCGGTTTCGGGGCGCGCTTCCATGCTGCCCCGGTACGACCTGTCTTCGGTAAGCGCGAAGAATGATCCCGCTTCGGAAAGAAAATCGAAAACGATTGTCGTGGCCTCCGCCTCCTGATAGGAAAGGACAAGGGCTTCCCGCGAAGTTATAAGAATTTTTTCCTTAAAATCCTTTACGGAAATTTCCCCGCCGGATATTTCGAAAAATAACTGATCAAGGGCCTTCCCTGAGTATGAAGATTTTCCATCCTGATTTCGGTCCTGCTTCCCATCCTGCTTCCCATCCGTTTTATCCACTCCAGCCGATCCATCTGTTCTATCTACTCCATCCACTCCAGCTACTCCATCCGTAATGGCTGCTCCATCCGTAATGGTCGTAATCGTATAGTCCGCTCCTGTTTTAATGCAAAGGGAGGAAAGATTTTCCGCGAGTCCCACCCGCACAAGGGGAAGATTTTCCGCTTCTTTCCCCAGGGCGCGTACTTTAGGAGGAACCGCCGCGTTCCTGCGCCTTTGCCGTGTCTCCTCCTGCCCGCGGGTCAGCTCCGGCAAAAGAATAGAAATCTCTTCAATACGGGCGGCTATCCCCGGATGATTCGGATAACTGTTTTTCGCGCGCTGAAAAAAACCGTATGCTTCCTTATAGCGCTCCTGTTTGAAAAGAACTTCCGCCAGGGGAAAAAGCGCGAACGTAAAACCCGCGTCCTGGCTCAGGGCTTTTTTGTAGCACTGTTCCGCTTCGGCGGGGGAGGACGGTGCGAGGACTTCTCCCAGGAAAAACCAGCCCATAGGCCGGTTCTCCTGCATGGCGAGGCTTTGTTTTAAAAGCTCTTCGGCCTTCCTTGAATTGCCCATATCCCGGTGGAGGAGCGCTTCGTAAAAAACGCTTTCGCTTGACGGCGCCTGGAGAGGCGCAAGCGCCTGGGCAGCCTCCGTGTTTCCCGCGAGGCAGTAGGCGATAAACTCTTCCCGCCGGGATTCCGCGCCGCTGGGATCAGAAGGCGGCGTCTCTTTTAGAAGGACGGATAGAAGGGCAGCCGCCTTTTCCGCCTGGCCCATCTCATGATACGCGAAAGCAAGCTCCTTTCTAATTCGCTCCCCCGCGCCATCCGGCGTTTCCCGGCGCAGCAGCTCTTCAAATATCCCGGCGCTTTCTTCCACGTTTCCATCGTAGTAAGCCTGAATAGCCCCCGCTTCCATCAGCGGATAGGCCCGCAGGCGTTCCCCGGCTTTTTCTTCCTCGCCCGCCTGATATTGGGAAGCGCAGGAAAAAAGGAAAACGCCCGCCGCAAGAAAAATATAAAGGAAACTATGCCTGTAAACAACACTCATACACTATCGTAATCCAAAAATCCCGTCCCGTCGAGCCGGAAATATTTGAAAATTTCCGAATGTTATGGACGCGTTTTTTTGAGCGCGCAAAGCGCGCCCAAAAAAACCGGGCTTTCCGCTCCAAGTCCTCGGAAGCGCCGATGCGCTTCCTGTGGGCTTTCCGCTGCAATCCCTCGCGCCGCAACAGCGGCTCACCCCCGGCGCGTAAAACCCGGCCCGCAAAATCGCGACGCGATTTTGCGACCAGCCAGTTATGCGCAATTTGCCTCGGCAAATTGCGCATAATGGATTTCAATACACACGGATGGCCCAAAAACGCCACGCTCCGGGAATTGCCCTGTGGCAATTCCCGCCGGTTTTTAAAAATACTGCTTGACATTTTTCCGAAACTGTGTTTTACTTTCCGGCAGGTAATATGAAATGATTATTTCCGGTATTTTTACAGCTTTGACTTATATTTCGCCTAACATGCGCATAACGGCTTATACCATATGTATTTTGGGGGGGGGGGGGGTGGGGTGGGTGTGGTGTGGGGGCGGGGGGGGGCGGGCGCCCGTGAGAACATAAGGAGTTAGGTGTATGTTAGGCGCAATTACAGTATGGAGGGAAAATTGTTTGTTATTTTTTAATACCGTTTGCGTGTTCACTGCACCCTCCTTTTTGACAAGCTATGCTAGTATATAGCATATAAAAGTGAAAATTGTCAAGCAGTATACGCAATAAAAAAACGCGGGAGTGAAAGCCGGTTTTTATGTGGCCCCGATTTCTAAGACTACAAGCGTAAGGGTCGTTGAGGCTGTCGAAAAAGTCTTTTCAGGGGAATTGCCGGTGTTCTTTGCTAAAACACAAGTTATGTAATTCCTTTTTTTGCAAGGCAGGAGCCTTGCTTTTAGTGCGGCGTAGTCTGGAGACTACGCCGAGCGGGGATCAAAAACTTATTTTACTTTTTCGACTTTGCGGTAAAAATTCTGTGGGTTGAGGGTAAGCGAAGCGCTGTAAGCCCGTGGGGCGCCAGGGATTGTAGCGGAAAGCCCACAGGATTTGCATTGGCAAATCCGAGGACTTGTAGCGGAAAGCCCGGTTTTTTTGCCCGTGCTACGGGCAAAAAAAGGCGCCATAAAGTACATGCGGGGAACGCCGCTGCTGTCTTGCAGGATGTGGCTTTTTTGCGGTAATCTGGAAAACACGTATGAGAATCGAATTGAGCTGTGTTTCTCCCGCGCTGGATGGACGGGGCGCGCGGATGGTAAAGAGGCTGGCTGGGAATCCCGGCTGTGGCGCCGCCCGGGCGGCTGTGCTGGATGTGTATTTGCTTGAGGGGGTACGGGGTTTTACTCCGGCTTTGGCGGCGGATGTGTTTCTCGATCCTGTGGCGCAAAGGATGTATGTTGACGAACCTGGCGTTATGGGCATTTTGCCGGACTGGAACCTTCTTATCGAGGTGACCTGCAAGGCGGGCGTTACCAATCCGGAGGCTTTGAGCGCGCGGGAGGCGGTTGGACTTGCCCTGGGACGTGAACCTGATGCCGCCGGAATTGTGCAGACGGCCCGGCAGTATGCTTTTGTTATCAGCGGGGAGCCTTCGGCCTGTGCGCGGGAAATCGCTTCCCTTCTTTATAATCCGCTTATCGAACGGGCGCAGATTATTTTTCCTGAAGGCTGGCGGGGGGGCGAACGGTTTCCGGGGATATACCCGCATAAGGTAGCCGGGAGTCCGGTTACTGTGGAGGCCATTCGCCTTGCCGGGCTGGGGGACGAAGAACTGGAAAAACTTTCGCGCGTGCGGATGCTTTCGATGTCCCTGGAAGAAATGAAGGCTGTGCGCGGCTGGTACGAAAAGGCGGAGACCCGGAAGCTCCGTGCGGACAGGGGCCTGCCGCCTGATCCTACGGATGTGGAACTGGAGATGATTGCCCAGACCTGGAGCGAGCATTGCAAGCATAAAATTTTCGCGGCTTCCATTGAGTATACCGAAGACGGCAGACTGGAAGTCATTGATTCGCTTTTTGCCACGTACATAAAAAATACAACGGAAATCCTCGCG